>NZ_QXQR01000007.1:0-66028 GCF_003660355.1 Helicobacter sp. L8 | reverse complement strand
GGGTCGTTTAAAGGGGGGACCTTTTTGGAGCATTTGTGTGAGAGTGGCTGCCTTAGCGGGGTCCATTTTAGCTAGGATTTTGCCCATGTCCTTGGCTTCTAGGGTGGAGAGGATTTGAGCAGCTTGGCTGGGAGGCAAGTCTTGTAAGATCGGGGCGGCTTTGGAGTCTTTCATTTTGGCATAAGTGCTAGAGAGTTTGCTCTGGCTAGCGCTCTTGATCTCTTTTAAAAGTTCCT
Organism: Helicobacter sp. L8; assembly: GCF_003660355.1. Classification (NCBI taxonomy): domain Bacteria; kingdom Pseudomonadati; phylum Campylobacterota; class Epsilonproteobacteria; order Campylobacterales; family Helicobacteraceae; genus Helicobacter; species Helicobacter sp. L8. The sequence goes on along the minus strand of NZ_QXQR01000007.1, from coordinate 65,792 downwards.
CATTCTTGGCGATCAAGGCTTTGAGCTTTTTCTCATTCTCGGCTTGGGTTTGTTTAAAAGCTGTCTCTTTGTCCTCTAATTCTTTGAGTTTCACCCCTAGGGCTTTTTCACGCTCTAGCACTTTGGCGCGGCGTTGATCTAGAAGACTTTGGGTTTCTTTTTGCAAGGTTTGTAAGCTCAAGGCGCGCGCTTGCAAGGCTTGTAATTGCGTTTCAATTTCAGCCTTGCGCGATTCAAAAATGGCGTTGCATTGCAAGAATTGCTCAGAGGGGGTTTGGGTGGCTTGTAAAACCAAAGCGCACGCCACCCACGCGTAAAATCTAGGCATGGGAGCTTCTTTGCTTATAGGCGAACATGCCCGTGCTAATCGCGTCCATCTCCTTGTGTTCTAGGCGTTGCAGGCGCGCTAAACGCGCCTGGGTTTGCAGGGTTTGCAAATAGGCGATCTTTTCGCATTCTAGGTTGGCTTGTCTGTGTTGTTCTTGCAGGCGCGCTTGATCTTCTTGCAACCTGTCTACCTGTGTGTGGAGCTGGGCTAGGGCGTAGCGGTAATTGTGCTTTAAGGCATTGAGTTGCAAAAAAGCGTCCATACTCCCCTGCGCGCCCACGCCCAACTGTTCTAACTCTGCGCGCAACGCGCTGATCTCTTGTTGCGTGCGGGCGATCTGGGCGTGGTTGTTGGCTAGGGCGATCTGGGCGCGTTGGAGTAATTGGCGTTTGATCTTCAATAAGGCATCAAAGGGAGTCATCGTAAAATCATCTCCTCGCGTTTAGGGCTGGTAGAAATGGCGTTGATTCTTACCCCCACTAGGGTTTCTAGCGCCTCCACATAGTCTTGGGCGGCTTTGGGGAGTTCCTCAAAGGTGCGCGCACGCGCGCTACACTCCCAACCCTCAAAACTGTGGTAAATGGGCTTGATGCCCTCTAAAGAGTCTGGCATGCGCTCTAGGGCTTCCCCCTCCCTTTGGTAGCCCACGCACACCAAAACTTCCCCCAAGCCATCTAGCACATCTAATTTCATCAAGGCTAATTGCGTGCACCCATTTAGACGGCAGGCATAGCGCACTGCCACTGCGTCAAAATACCCGCACCGGCGCGCGCGTTGGGTGGTCGTGCCAAATTCATGCCCTTGTTTGCGTAACCACGCGCCCAAATCCCCCACATCTTCGCTAGGAAAAGGTCCATTACCCACCCGCGTGCAGTAAGCCTTAGCCACCCCGATCACCTCTTGAATGTCTTTGACACTTAGCCCACTCCCATTACACGCTCCAGAGGCGATTGTAGTCGAGCTGGTAACAAAGGGATAAGTCCCAAAGTCTACATCTAACATACTCCCCTGCGCGCCCTCCAGTAAAATGCGTTTGCCCTCTTGAGCGCTCTCCCAAAGCATGCTAGTGGTGTCGGCAATATAGGGCAAAATCAGGGGGGTGTAGGTGTCTAGGTAGTGTTGAATTGCCTTGGTGTCTAAACAAACATGCAGATGGGCTAAGTTGTGCGCGATCTTGTCCTTGAGGATTTTAGGACGGCGCAAATCCCCCACGCGCAAGCCCACCCGGGCGATCTTATCTTGGTAAGCGGGTCCAATCCCCTTGCGGGTAGTCCCAATCGCGCTTTGGGCTTCTTGGCGATTTTCTAACATTTGGTGGTAGGGCAGGATCAAATGCGCGCGCTCGCTCACAAAAAGCCGCCCGCGTAAATTCTCAAAGGGGGCGATCTCTTGGGCTAGCGCGTCCAAAGCCACCACCACCCCATTGCCAATAATGTTCTTGCACTGGGGGTATAGCACCCCTGAGGGGATCAAGTGCAGAGCATAAGTGCGATCTTGGGCGACAATGGTGTGCCCGGCATTATGCCCGCCTTGGAAGCGCACCACAAAATCGTAATCTCGTGCCAAGCGATCTACGATCTTTCCCTTCCCCTCATCGCCCCATTGCACCCCCACAACCACATCTGCCATAAACTCCCTTTACACAAAAAGCGATTGCACGCTTTCATTATGATACACCCGGCGGATCACCTCCGCAAATAAGGGCGCGACACTTAAGATTGTGATCTTGGGGTGGGGAGCTTTGAGCGGGATAGAATTGCTCACCACCACCTCATCTAACTCACTCTCCTTAATGCGTTTGATCGCATTCCCGCTTAACACCGGGTGCGTGCCCAGTGCCATCACTGAGCGCGCCCCCTTGGCTTTTAACATGCCAGCCGCCTTGCAGATAGTCCCGGCTGTATCCACCATGTCGTCCACCAAGATCACATCACGCCCATGCACCTCCCCGATGATATTCATCACCTCGGATTCATTAGCCCGTTCGCGCCTTTTGTCTACAATAACTAGATCCATGCCAATTTGGCTAGCAAAATAGCGCGCGCGCGCCACCCCCCCGATGTCTGGACTAGCCACCACCGGGTTTTTAAAATCCTTGGAACAAATATAATCTCTAAAAACGATCGATCCGTAAAGATTGTCCACTGGGATATTAAAAAAACCTTGGATTTGCCCGGCATGTAAGTCCATTGTGATCAAGCGATCGATACGCGCGGTTTGCATCAAATCAGCGACTAATTTTGCGCTAATGGGCACTCTAGGGGCTGCCTTGCGATCCTGTCTAGCGTAGCCAAAGTAGGGCACAACCGCCGTGATAGAATTGGCTGAAGATCGCCTGAGCGCGTCCACCATCACCAAGAGTTCCATAAGATTGTCATTGACCGGCGCGCAGGTGGGTTGCACAATGTAGACATCTCTCCCGCGCACCGATTCGCTAATTTGCACATTGATCTCCCCATCGCTAAAACGCCCTAAGACCACCTTAGAGAGCCCCACCCCTAAGTGTTTGGCGACCTCCTTGCCAAAGCTAGGATGCGCGCTACCGCTAAAAAGTTTGAAACTGCGTGTTTTCATGCCATTCCTTATCATGGGGCAAAAAAGGATTTACCCTGTTCTTTGAGTTGTTGGTAAATGGCTTCAAAATCCGCCCCATAAACGCGGGTGTTGCCAATCACGCTGATGAAATTCGTGTCCTTATGGAAACGGGGCACTAAGTGCCCATGCAAATGCGCGCTGATCCCCGCCCCAGAAGCGTCCTTGAGATTAAACCCCACATTGATCCCATCGGCTCCAAAGGCGTATAAGAGTTGCACGCCCTCATAAATGCGCTTTTGTAGGTGTTGCCAATCCTCTAAACCCAATAATTCGGGACTATTGGCATGTTGGCAGGGGATCACCATGAAGTGCCCGGGATTATAAGGGTAGCGATTCATCACCACAATGGCGCGCGCATCACGATAGAGCACATGGTTACTCCCATCTAAATGGGGGGCTTGGGCGATGGCGCAAAACACACAGCCTTGTAAATCCTCTCCTTGCAAATAAGGATTTCTCCATGGCGCATACAGACGGTACATGGCACTCCTTTAAATGTAATTGGGCGCGTCATTGGCAAACAAGATCAAGTCTTTGGCTAAAGTGGTGCTTTGCAACACCGCTTCTAACTGACTCTTGTCTTTGAGAAAAATCTTTTGGGGTCTGTGGATACTTTGGGCTAGAGTGGTTGCGTTGAGTTCGCCCGTGATGATGACAATGTCAAAGACTCTATCTATCGCCCGGGCTAAGGTGGTGTTAGATTCTACATCGCTCTCCACTAAACCCGGGGTTACAATGATCTTGCGCCCAGCATAAAGGCTACACAGACGCACCCCCTCCAACATGCCCTTTAAATTCCCATTAAAGCCATCATCAATGATGATTTTATCGTTCAGGTGCAGGACATGCAAGCGGTGGGGGACGGGATTGAGTTTAGCCACTAGGCGTTGTAATTGCGCGCTAGAGAGCCCAAAGTAAAAGCCTACCATGATCGCTAGGCTGAGGTTTTCTACATTGAACGCCCCTAGAATTTTAGTTTCAAAACGCACCCATTGGTTATCCAGCCAGAGCTCAAAGCGCGTGCCCTCTAGATTAGCCTCCACACCCCTTATTTTACCCGGGTAAAAACTCATTTTTTCTAAGGGCACACAAAAGGGCTCCAACACCTCACTTTTATGGCAAAAGGCGTGTTCTAAACGCGTAGATTGCAATAACTCCGCCTTGGTCTTGGCGACATTGTCTAGGGTTTTGAAGTATTCTATATGCTGTTTGCCCACTTCGGTGATGATAGCATAGTGGGGTTGCAAAAGCGCGCTGATCGCCTTGATGTCCCCGGGCGCGCGCGCGCCAGCCTCTGCGATGTAAAGGGTGGCGTTTTCGCCTAAGTTTTGGTTGATGTCATGGCTTAAACCTAGCAGAGTGTTCACACTCCCCGAGGCGCTATAGGCGATGTGTTTGCCCTGCAAGATTTGATAAAGATAGTTTTTCACACTGGTTTTACCAAAACTCCCTGTGATGGCGATGATCTTCAAATGGGGCATGCGCGCTAATTTGTGTTTAGCCAAACGCACATAGCCCCGCGCGCAACTCTTTTCAAAGCCCAAGGACGCGCCATGTGTTAGAATCATAAGAAGCCCATAACGCCAATAGCTAATCTCCCCTAGAGCGCGCACCAGCCATGCGTCCACGAGCAAAAATAGCCACAGAAGTAAAAAGAAACGCACCACGCGTGGGGTGAAAACCAATTTTTTATCCAAATGGTTAGCCCAAAGCACCAGCCAAGGGATTTGCACCCCGCCCACAAAGACATAAAAGGCGATCTCTAGGTGCTTGGCATGGGTGAGGATAAAAACCCCTAGGGGCAAGATCACATGGTAGACATGCCAGCGTTTTTTGTGGTGCTTGGTGAGCACGCGCGCAAAGCTGTAATGATACCATTGCAACAAGGTCATCAAGTAGTAATTCAAGCCTAGAATAAAAACCCACACCGCGCCAAATTCCAAAATCCCCATGTTTATCCCTGCCAACTAGGACCAAAGTGTTCCAAGCAATGCTGTTGCACCAACGCGCCCTGTTTTAAAAAGAAATAGTGATCCCCAGGCAGGACAATAAAGCGATTCTTGGGAACGAGCGCGGCAATTCTTTGCCCTGCACACAGGGGGGTGGTGGTATCTTGCGCTCCCCATAAGATCAAAGTGTCTTTAGCGCATGCACGAAAATACGCGCTGAAGTCCTCTTGGACTGTGTATTTGAAAATCTCATACATCGCTGGGTTTAAGCCTTGCGCGTCCGCACTTCTCAAGGCTTTATTGCTCAAACCCAACGCCCTCAACCCCTTAGCCAGCTGGATTTTCAAGCGCGTTTTAAAAGACTTGGGCAGGACAACCCCCGCGCTGCTTAGGAGCACTAAGCGCGCGCCTTGACACAGCGTGGCGATCTTGCCCCCAAAACTATGCCCGATTAGCAAATCTGGGGTCATCTCTAGGGAGCTAAAAAACGCGTCTATGACTTGGGCGTAGTCTTGGGGGGTTAAAAAGATGTCATTGGGGCTTTTGCCAAAACCAGGCAGGTCTAAATAGAAATGTTGGGAGCGCGTAAAACACGCCTTGAAAGCGTGTTGCATCAATTCCTTACAACTCCCCCAACCATGTAAGAACGCCACACTCTTGGGCGCGTGCGCGTTGAGTCGATCATAAGCGATTTCAAATGCGCGCCCTTGGTACACCACCCTGCGTTTAGCCATCACTTGTGTTTTTGAATCTGGTTGATATAGCGGTAGGTGATAGGAATAGGGGGATTTTTAGGCAATAAGATATTCTCAAGCGCATGGGTAAAATCCCCAAAGAGATAGTGCGCTAGACTCCCGGGAATGGGGTTGATCTCATTTAAAAAGAGTTGATCCTCTAGCACAAAGAAATCGCAACGGATGAGCGCCCCGATGAAAAAAGGCTCATAAATGCGCTTGAAAAGCGCGCGCATCTGTTCTTCTAACCCCGCGCTAATTTGCGCCCTAGCGATTTTTTGGGTGCGCCCAAAGTCCAAATATTTCTCTTCAAAACCCAAGAGGTCTTTTTTTTGGGGCTCTTCTACAATGGAAAAGAGATACTCCCCATTTTCTAGCATGCACCCAGCTAAGTTGTATTCCTTCACCCCCGCCTTAAAGGGTTCTAGCACCACTTGGCTATCAAATTCAAAGGCTTCATCTAGGGCATAATCTAATTCTTTAGATTCTTTGGCGATCTTGATGCCTATGGAGCTCCCCAAGCGGTTGGGCTTGACAATGAGGGGGTAGTTTAGCTCTAGGGGGGTGCTGGGAGGCTTGGTTAAAAACACATAGGGTAGGACTTTGATAGCGCGCTCTAGAGCAAAACTCTTGGTTAAATACTTGCTATAACTTACCACGCACGCCTCCACCCTAGGACCAATAAAGGGCACTTCAAAAAAATCCAGCAGTGAAGCCAGTAAGCCATCTTCTCCATCACCCCCATGCACCAAATTAATAAGGGTAGAAAAGCCCACTTGTTTACCCCCCCCTAAAAGCCCTTGCGTGTAAAAACCATGGGGTTTTAAAACAAGCTCAGGGCACTTTTTATACTGGTGGCTAGCAAAGAAATTAGAACGCATGTCCTTTGTGGGAATGAGATAAAAGCGGCGCGCGCCATCTAAAAAAATAAAATGCCCGATCTGCGCGCCCAAGACTTCTTTTAGAGCGATCGCGCTCACAATGCTAATTTCGTGTTCGTAGCTCCTCCCCCCAAATAAGACCCCATAGACCACTCTCATCCTTTATTTACCTAGAAACAATGGCGCATTATAGCTAAAACCCTTTAAAGATTGCCTGCAAGCGCGCTAGCATTTTAAAGGTTTTTTAGGATAGAATGCCCTTTTGCAAACCCCATTTTAAGTTATGAAATGCCGACCAATATCTCCAAAGCGCTTTATGAAGCTAAAAAATTTCTCAAGGATAAGGGTGTGCGCACCGCGCTAGAATCCGAAGTGCTTCTAGCCCATCTGCTGGGTGTGGATCGGGTGTATTTGCACATGCATGCCCAAGAAGAATTAGACGACTTTGCCGTGGATCGCTTCATGCGCATGGTGAAGGCACGCGCTAAGGGCAAGCCCATCGAATACATCACCCACGAGGTGAGTTTTTACAGCCGTCTGTTCTTTGTGGACGAACGCGTGTTGATCCCCAGACCTGAAACCGAGATTTTAGTGCACCAAGCTTCTGAGATCATTCAAGAGTATGGGATTAAAAATGTGATCGATGTGGGGATAGGGAGTGGGGTGGTGGGTGTGAGTTTAGCCCTGCAGCACCCCAAGATTCATGTCATGGGCACCGATATTTCTATGGACGCGCTGGAAGTGGCTAGCATTAATATCACCACCTTTAGCCTGCAAGCCCGTGTTTCTTTAATGCACACTTCTTTGATACAGGGCGTGGAAATCCCCGCGCGCACTTTGGTGGTGAGTAATCCCCCTTATATCCCCCTGGATTATCCCCTCGATGATTCGGTGCGTTATGAACCTGAGATCGCGCTTTATGGGGGCGAACAGGGCGATGAGATCATCAAGGTGTTGATTGATGAAGCCTCTGAAAAGCGCGTGAAATACCTTATCTGTGAAATGGGCTCTGATCAAAGGGCTTCTTTGAGCGAGCATTTAGAATTAAAGGGGTATCGTGGGGTGTTTTACACCGATTACGCCAAATTAGATCGCGGTTTTGTCGCCACGCTCAGGAATTAATTGCGTTCTTTATAATGTGTGTAGTCAAAACTCTTAAGTAGGCTGAATTTGTCATGGGCTAGCAAGCCTAGAGCGGGCAGAGCGATTCCATTAAAGGTGTTGTTTTTCACAATGCTGTAATGTAGCATGTCCTTGAAGACAATTCTATCGCCTACAGCCAAGGGGGTTTCAAAACAATAAGGTCCAATGAAGTCCCCAGCCAAACAGCTCACCCCCCCTAAAAAGTAGCTAAACTCTCCGGTTGGTTTGCCCTCTGCTATGCTCCCATCGCTAGCCACCTTGAAAATCTCTGGTTGGTAGGGCATTTCTAGGCAATCTGGCATGTGGTTGGTGATACTCACATCTAAAATCGCGATCTGCGCTTGGTTTTCTACAATGTCTAACACACTGGAGAGTAAAAACCCCGCTTGCCAACCCACCGCCTCCCCGGGCTCACAAAAGATTTCTTGCAGATTGGGGAACGCTTGTCTTAAACCCTGCATGGCTTGCACCAAGACATTTAGGGCATAGCCCTCCTTGCTGATGTGTTGCCCTCCGCCTATATTGAGCCATTGCATTTGGGCTAGGGTGTCGCCAAAATGCGCGCTGACATGCTCTAGGGTTTCTTGCAAGGCTGGCGCGTCTTGTTCGCAATGGGTGTGGAAATGCAACCCGCTCACTCCCTCCAAACCATAGCGTTCTAGACCCTCTTTAAACGCCTTAGGGGTGATCCCCAAACGGCTATGGGGCGCACAGGGGTTATAAATCAAGGGGCGCACACGGCTAAAAAGCGGGTTGACACGCAGACCTATTTTAATGGGAGAAAGCCCTAATTTGTGCAGTTTTTGGTTTTTTTCTAGCACCAAGTTTTTATAGGCGTGGTATTGGGCAAAAGAATTAAAGATGATATGCGTGGCGATGGGCAAAATTTGGGCAATGTCGCTAGGCTTAAAAGCCGGACTAAAGACGCAGATCTCTTTAGTGCTCTCTCGTGAGCCAAATTCTTCATAAGCCAACAACGCCTCATGCACCCCACTTGCGCAACACCCATGCAAACTCGTGCGCACCCATTCAAAAGCCCGCCAAAAGGCAAAACCCTTCAAGGCTAATACGATCTTAATGCCCGCCTCCTTCTGGGCTCTCTCTAAGAGGGCAAGATTATGCTGGAGCTTGGCTAACTCTAGCACATAACAGGGCGAAGGGATGGCGTGGTAATCTAACATCACGCGCTCTTGACGGGCAAGAAATTCTTAATGATGCGCTCTACATCTAGGGGGTTGGATTTGGAGATAAAATCATCGGCGTGCAAGGAACGCGCCATCTCTTCATTAGAGCTCCCGCTCATTGAGGAATTCACCACAATGGGGATTTTAGCCATGGTCGAATCTAACTTCACGCGTCTAATCACCTCAAACCCGCTAGCCTCTGGCATTTCTAAGTCTGTGATGATGAGCCCGATGTCCTCTATAACGGTTTCTTTGTCAAAGAGATAGTTCAAGAGTTGTTGCCCGTTGATGAAATCTAGGTGTTTGATGCCTAGTTTGTCTAAGATCACCTGCATGGTCTTTAGCACGCTGGGCGAATCATCGGCTAACAACACCATTTTATCGCTGTAAAGCTTGGAGAGTCGACTAAGTTCTTCATGGCTTTCTTGTTCGATCCATGGGAAGACATCGGTGAGCATTTTTTCAATATCCACCACCTGCACCAAGCGCCCATCAAAATAACGCGTCCGGCTTACCAACTTGGAATTGCCACTATTGCCCCCCACGCCTGCGCTCTGTTCGATCTCCGTCCATTTCTTATTTAAAATGCGATCGGCTTCGTAAATACGCACCCCAATGGTCCAGCGCGAAAACTCGCAGATCATGATAATGTCGTCCTCATTAGGCTCTTTTTCAATCCTAAAGGGGCGCAAATCCTTGAGCTTGTTATTGCTATCGTAGTAAAACCACTTTTTCATGTCAATGAGGGGGATGGTGAGCTCCCTGATAATGATCAAGCCCTCCACCAAAGAGTTGGGCTCATGGCTAATCATGGTGAGAGTCCCATCGTATTTCACCACTTCGCGGATTTTAAACACATTCACCGCGTAGAGGTCTTTGTTCTTGCCTAATCTAAAGCATAGAAGTTGCAATTCATTGTTGCGGTGCAGATTGGTAACTTGATCGATGTGGGCAAGATTATTGGCCATGCATGTCCTTAAGGGTGAGATAAAACCCTATTATAGCACACTAGACATTGAACCTAAAGTGCATCACATCGCCATCTTGCACGATGTAATCCTTGCCCTCAATGCGTAACGCGCCCTTTTCCTTTGCGCCTTGTTCTCCCCCATAGGCGATGAAGTCTTCATAGGCGATTGTTTCTGCTTTAATGAAACCCTTTTCAAAGTCCTTGTGAATCACCCCAGCAGCCACAGGCGCGCTAGAACCCTTAGCAATCGTCCAAGCGCGCACCTCTTTGACTCCAGCGGTGAAATAACTAATGAGTCCTAATTGCGTAAAACCCATTTGGATAACGCGTTCCAACGCGCTTTGTGCGATCCCTAGACTCTGCAAAAACTCTTGGGCTTCTTGGGGGGGCATTTGCGCGATCTCTTCTTCTAATTTGGCACACAGACTTACAAAGCGCGCCCCGCGCTTTTTAGCCAAAGCCTGCACCTCCAAGGCGTAGCCATTGGGCGCGCTAGTATGTTCCTCACTGACATTGGCTGCGTAGATCACCTTCTTGGCGCTCAAAAAACGCAACTCCTGTTTGAGAGTGTCTAAATAGGGGTGGGGGTGGCTAAAGGTGCTTACTGGTTGCATGCGCTCTAAATGCGCTAGCAGGGCGCGCGCACATTCTAATTGCTCTTGGGCTTGTTTGTGGCTTTTGGCGTTCTTGGCTAGGCGTTCTAGGCGTTTTTGCAAACTCTGTATATCTGCCAAGATGAGCTCTAGTTCAATGGTCTCTATATCGCCTATGGGATCGATTTTGGAGTTGACATGCACCACGCTACTATCCTCAAAACAGCGCACCAAGTGCAAGATCACCTCACACTCTCGAATATGCGCCAAGAATTGGTTGCCTAAGCCCTCGCCACTAGATGCCCCCTTGATGAGCCCAGCGATGTCTATAAACTCCACACTGGAGTGTTGGATTCTCTGGGGCTTGACAATTCGGGCTAGAGCCTCTAAACGCGCATCGGGCACATCCACTAAGGCTTTATTAGGATCAATGGTGCAAAAGGGGTAGTTAGCGCTCTGGGCTTGCGCGGTGCGTGTGAGCGCGTTAAAGGTGCTGGATTTGCCCACATTGGGCAGACCCACAATCCCAATAGAGAGTCCCACTACTTCAAACTTTCTAGCACAAACTCCACACACGCGCGCACGCCCGCCCCGCTAGCCCCGGGGGTGTTGACATCCCAATCCTTTTCCACATAAGCTGGACCGGCGATGTCAATGTGCAACCATTTGTCCTTGTATTCCTCGCGGATAAACTCATTTAAGAATAGCCCTGCTGTGATCGCGCCCCCATAGCGCACGGGGGTGATATTGGCAATATCAGCCATTTTAGAGTCCAAGAGTTTGCGCAAGTGGCGGTTAAAGGGCAATTTAGCCATCAATTCCCCACTCTTGAGCGCGGCGTGCTCAAATTGGCTTTTGAGTTCCTCATTATTACCCATGATTCCGCTAGTGTAAGAGCCAAGACCCACCACGCATGCCCCCGTCAAGGTAGCAAAATCCACAATCAGATCGGGCTCTAAATCTTGAGCAAAACTCAAGCAATCTGCCAGCACCAAACGCCCCTCTGCATCGGTGTTGCGCACTTCTATAGTCTTGCCCTCTTTGGAGATGAGAATATCATCGGGGCGGTAAGCATCCCCGGCAATCATGTTTTCTGCCAAGCCTAACACGGCGTGCACCTCTGCTTCTACCTTCAGGTGTGCGAGCGCATTGACCACCGCTAACACCGCGCACGCTCCGCCCTTGTCCGCCTTCATGGTGATCATGTATTCAGGGGTTTTAATGCTCAACCCTCCACAGTCATAAGTCAAGCCCTTGCCCACTAACACAACTTTTTTCTTGGCGTTTTTGGGTTTGTAGATCACATGCACGAGTTGGGGGGGATTAGCTGAAGCGCGATTGACCGCTAAATAAGCGTTCATACCCTTTTCTTTGAGATAGTCCTCCCCGTGTACAAAACACTCCAGGGCATTTTTTTCAGCCAAATCTTGGGCTTTTTTGGCGATATAGGGCGCGCTGGCGACATTGGGGGGGGTGTTGACTAAATCGCGGGCTAAATTGACATGTTCGACTAGCACACGGGCTTTGTGGATCAATTTTTCTAGATTGTGCTCTAGGGTTTTAACCTCGTGTTTAAACTCGTGGGCTTCCCCTAAGGCTAGGACAACCTCTTTTAAATGCACGGGCTCTTTTTGACTCTTATAAGCCTCATAACTGTAAAGCCCAAATTGCAAACCCGTCAAGATCGCCAACATGGTTTGCCCTAAAGGACATTCGCCCTCGCTGGTGTGTTGGGCGGCATACAACCCCACTTTTGCGCTTTTGAAATGGTATTTTTTGAGTGTGCGCACCGCTAAACACGCCGCCTCTCTAAAGAGATGCGCATCATTGTGCGCCACCCCCACATACAGCCGTTTATGGGCTTGGTCCAAAAACACGCCCTCCCCTTCGTAGTGGAAAGTGTCTAGCACCTCTTTATGGTGCACCCATGGGTGGTTGCAATTTTTCTCCACCACAAAGACAATAGACACATCAGCTTTGACCTGCTCAAAGGGGGCATGGTCTAACTTAACTTGCAACATCGCTATCCTTTCTTGAGTTTTAAGCCTTGCTGGACTTGTTGGATCTTTTTGTCAATCTTCTTGGTGTGGGTTTGGAAATACCAAAACACAAGTCCCAAGACACAGACCAATAGTAGTATAACAAGGTAAGGATAATGCTTAAGCACGCCCAACACTTGGAAAATTTGTTCTCCAAAAAACCACGCCAGCACGATCGTGATAGAAGCCCACACAAAAGCGCTTAACAAATTGATCAAGGCGAATTTGAGCGCGCTGTAGCGGGTGAGCCCAATACTAATAGGGATAATGGTGCGCATGCCATACATGTAGCGCTGGATAAAGATCACAAACCAGCCGTATTTTTGCAAGAGCAAATGCGCTAGGGCGAGTTTACGCCGTTGTTTCTCTAGTTTTTTATTGATGTAAGCCTTGCTGGTGCGCCCGATGTAAAAGTAGATTTGATCCCCGCTAAAGCCCCCCAAAGCCGCCACCACAATCGCCCATAGCAAGTGCATATGCCCGGCATAACAAGCCATGCCCGCTAAGATTAGACCTATTTCGCCCTCTAAGATACTCCAGAAAAATAAAATCACATAGCCCCAAGTGGCCGCGTAATTGTTCCATAATTCTATGATATAGGCTTCCATCAATGCCGACTTTGAACATTTAACATGGATACTCCAAAACACTAAAGACATTGACCTTTTCCCCCACCTTCTCTAAGCCCCCCAGTTCTCTTAAGCCAATTAAAAAGCAAGCTTCTAGGCACTTAGCCTGCAACCTGTCTAAAAGTTCCAAGCTGGCTAAGGCTGTGCCCCCCGTGGCGATCAGATCATCAACCAGCAAAACACGCGCGTCCTTGATCTCTCTTAGCGCATCTGTGTGTATTTCTAGGCTATCTACGCCGTATTCTAACTGGTAGTCCACCCGTATTGTCTTAAAAGGCAATTTCCCCTTTTTGCGCACGGGCACAAAGCCTGCCCCTAAGGCGTAAGCCAAAGCCGCCCCCAAAATGAATCCGCGCGCTTCAATCCCCACCACAAAATCAATGCTATGGTGTTGGTAGCGCAATTTCAAATTGTCTATGAGCTTGGCAAATAGAGTAGGGTGGTTGATAAGCGGGGTGATGTCCCTAAACAAAATGCCCGCTTTGGGGTAATCCTCTATCTCTCTAATACACTCATGAAGCTGGGTTTTAAATTTCTGGTTAAACATGCACTTCCTTATAGCAACGCTTCTATTTTTTGCTCCAATTCGCGGATACGGGCTTTATATTGATCGGTTTCCAAGCGGTATTGGGCGTTGCGCTGCTTTAAGACCTTCACTTCATCCTTTAACATGTTCATCTCATGGGTGAGAATATCAATATTGCCCAGAGATCGCTGTAATTGCAACTGGTGCTTTTGGATCAGCACTTCTGCTTCCTGTAAGGTGAGTTTCATGGATGCGGCGTATTTTTCTTGGCGTTTGGCTACAGAGCGGTAAAAAAAGGCGCGAATCGCCATGTAAACCACGAACAAGACAATGAGAGTAACAATCATCCACTGGGCTAACATGGCATACCCTCCAACTTGGCGATGCGTCTAGCATGCCTACCCCCCTCGAACGCGCCTTGCAAAAAGGCTTCTAAAATGCTTTGAGCTACCCCAAAGCCCACCACATTTTGCCCCAAGCACAAGACATTCGCGTCATTGTGCAAACGCGCCATGGTCGCCATATACGCGTCCGTGCACAAAGCCGCGCGCACCCCGGGCATTTTATTGCATGCCATGCTCATGCCAATCCCACTCCCACACACCACCACCCCCACCACCCCCTGTTTGATCTCTTGGGCAACCTGTTTGGCGATATCGGGGTAATCCACCTTGATCCCCCTTGGGGGCTTAAACACGCGCAGGCGCGCCCCACGCGCCTGCAACACCCCTTGCAAAAACTCTGCCAAATCCAACCCGGCATGATCGCAACCTAGCACAATCTCCCTCATTTGCGCTCTCCAGCGATCGCTTCAAGCCCGCTTAGACTCTTAAACATGCGTTTCCAACGCACCTTAAACACATTCCTAGGATTGCTTGTGCCCTCGCTATTGGTTAGATTGAGACTAAAATATGTAAACCACGGTGTGCCCACGATGTGGCTATAGGGCACACTCCCCCAAAAGCGCGAATCGCTGCTGTCATCGCGGTTATCTCCGATCATAAAAAAGTGATCGGGTTGCACCTTGGTGTAAAACACCACCTCATCGCCCATATCTAATTCTTGCATACTCACCTTGAGGTCTGGATGATCTGCGAGTTGGTGGTGGTAGATCGCGCGCATCACATGAAAGGTTTGGTTGTGCTGGGCATAGAAAATCCCCTTGTGATCAGCTTGGTAGGGAGCAAAGACAAAGTCCTTCCCCATAAAGCGTTTGATCTTGTGTTGGGGGAAGTGTTTGGGAATGTAACTAGAATCGCTTTGGGCTTGAAAGGGACGCAGATAAAAGCCCTCGGCATTGAAGATCACTTCATCGCCCCCTGTAGCAAAAAGTCTTTTGACCCAGTAGCCCTTATTGGTGTAGGGGATAAAGACCACAATTTCACCCCTTTGGGGTCTTTTGCCCTCAAATAAATGCCCATTCCCCCTAAAATCAGGAAGTAGGGAAAAATCCAGCCATGGGAGTCTAGGTAAGGGGATGCCATAGCTAAACTTTTTCACAAAGAGCATGTCGCCTTCATAAAGAGTGCCCACCATCGAGCGCGAGGGGATGATAAAAGCTTGGGCGACAAAGAAGATCGCCAAGAGCACTAAGATGATTGTCCCTACCCAACTAGAAGCAAAGCGGTTAATCTTTTTTAACATGGGCGCTCCCAAGAAGTTTTAGCCGCTAAAAGAGTGTTTTGCAATAGCGCGCTAATGGTCATAGGTCCCACGCCCTTAGGCACAGGGGTGATATGGCTCACCTTATGGCGCACCGCCTCAAAATCCACATCGCCCACAATCCTATCTCCCTGCTTATTGATTCCAATATCCACCACCACAGCGCCCTCTTTAACCATGTCCGCTCCTATGAGTTTTGCACGCCCCACTCCCACGCATAAAATGTCTGCGCGCGCGCTATAGGCTTTTAAATCCTTAGTGAGAATGTGGCATAAACTCACGCTTGCCCCCGCGTTCAACATCAAGGACGCTAAGGGTTTGCCAATGATATTACTCGCCCCCACAACCACCACATCTTGACCCTTGACTTCAATGTTATAATGTTGCAAGAGTTGCATCACCCCCATCGCGGTGGCGGGCAAAAACCCCTTGAGTAAACTATTAGAATAAACCCGCCCAACATTCAAGGGATGGAAACCATCCACATCTTTAAAAGGGGCGATCGCCTCTAAAATCTCGCGCGTGTCCATGTGTGCGGGCAGGGGTAATTGCACCAAAATCCCATGCACGCTTGAGTCCGCATTGAGGGCATGCAATATTTCCAAGAGTTTGTCTTGAGAAGTGGAGTCTTCTAAATGCTGGAGTTGGCAGGTAAGTCCTACGCGCGCACAGGCTTTCATCTTCATGCTGACATACACCTGACTAGCCGGATTAGCGCCCACCAAGATCACCGCCAAAACAGGCGGTTTTTTTAACCGCGCCACTTCCTCCTGCAAGAGGCGTTCTTTGTGCTTTGCTAACGCCCACCCATCTAATAAGACCATATGCGTCCTAAGAACTTTTTGCGCTATTATAATCAAAAATCTTTGAAAAGGGCTGGTATGCGTCGAGCGTTCGCGCTGTGGTTGTGCTTAAGTGCTTTAGCGGAGGGCGCGCCCAATGCGCCCAAAAACAAAGAAAATAGCTTCATCACCATTTTAGAATACGGCAAGGAATTGTATAAAAACCCTAGAGATATTAGCTGTGTGAAATGCCATGGTTTGCTAGGCGAAGAAAAGGTGATCACGCGCTTTATCCAGCACCACAAGCCACGCGTTTTTAAAGCCCCTCCCATTTATAATTTGAGTTTTGAGCGATTCAAAAACGCCCTAGAGCGAGGGCGATCCATCATGCCTAAATACAATCTCACCCCCGAAGAGATCAAGGCGATCTATTACTACATCACCTCCACGCACAAGCACTAAGCCCCTTGGTTGTAGCGTTTAAACACCTCTTGGCTCACCTTATAGCTGCAAAACTTGGGTCCGCACATGGAGCAAAACTCCGCTTCTTTAAACACCTCTTGGGGCAAGGCTTCATCGTGATACTCTCTAGCCCTGTCGGGATCTAAAGCGAGCTCAAATTGTTTATTCCACTCAAAGGCATACCTAGCATCGCTCATCAAATCATCGCGCACGCGCGCATTGATACGCCCTCTAGCAATGTCAGCGGCATGGGCAGCAATTTTATAGGCTAAAATGCCCTCCCGCACATCTTTGGCATTGGGCAAGCCTAAATGTTCTTTAGGGGTTACATAGCACAACATCGCCACGCCCTTCCAGGCGGCTACACATGCCCCAATCGCGCTAGCGATGTGATCGTAGCCAGCCGCAATGTCGGTTACTAGAGGTCCTAGCACATAGAAAGGAGCTTGGTTGCAAAACTCTTGTTGGAGTTTGACATTGCGCTCGATTTGGTTTAAAGGCACATGCCCGGGACCCTCGATCATCACCTGCACATCTTTTTCATAGGCGCGTTGGGCTAACTCGCCTAGCACTTTCAACTCGGCAAATTGCGCGGTGTCGCTCGCATCTGCCAAACACCCGGGACGCAGCGAATCGCCCAAGCTCAAGCTCACATCGTATTGCTGGCAAATGGCTAAGATGTCATCAAAAGCTGTATAAAAAGGGTTTTGTTTGTGGTAATGCATCATCCACGAAGCCATCAAGCTACCCCCACGGCTCACAATCCCCATTTTGCGCTTACTTACAAAGGGCATGTGCTCGAGCAAGAACCCGCAGTGGATGGTGAAGTAACTCACCCCCTGTTTGGCTTGTTTTTCTAGCACCCCTAGCATCGTGTCAATGTCTAGTTTCATGACATCGTTATTGACATCGTGCAAAATCTGATACATGGGCACCGTGCCAATGGGCACGCTTGAGGCTTTAATGATCTGCGCACGGATCGCGTCTAAGTCCCCACCGGTGGATAAATCCATCACCGTGTCCGCCCCGTATTTGATGGCGGTTTGCAATTTCTCTACTTCTTCATCTATAGAGTGGATGATGGCAGAACTCCCGATATTGGCGTTGATTTTGGTTTTGAGCGCAACTCCAATGCCCATAGGTTCTAAATGGGTGTGCGCAACATTAGCAGGGATGATCAAACGCCCGCGCGCCACCTCCGCGCGCACCAGATTAGGGCTTACCTCCTCTATGTTGGCAATATAAGCCATTTCTTCAGTGATCACACCCTTTTTAGCGTAGTGCAACTGGGTTTTAATGGGATCGTTGGTGCGCTTGGCGCAGTATTCACGACTCATAAGACTCCTTTATTTGAAAGTGTCTAAGACTAGCACATTTTTATCTGCTCTGCGCTAAAAAAGCGCGTTGCTGTCCAAATCCCATACCCGCCAATTATCAAAATATTTCCCCCTAAATTGCATTTCAATGTCTAGTAGTGTCCATTTGTCGCTGTCATGCACACCACTCAAGCACTCATAGACAAAACAATGGCAATTGCGCTCATAATTTTCTGTAGGGACACTTCCATAACGCAGTGTCTGCCCCACCATCGCGCGTGCGCGCTTGGCTGCCTCAGGGAAACCCACCGCCTGTGTGCCCTTGCAAGCGACATAAATGCTCAACGCTTGGGTGCCACTGATAAATTGCTTGGGGGTGGAGAGGCGCACTTGACCTGAGCCTAGTAATTCCACAATTTGGTTTTCTCCCACATAAATACCCGTGTGGGTGGTGGGACCATACAGACGGCAATACAGAATGCTCCCTAGCTTAGGGGTAACTTTGTCAAAGATCACATTATCCACAAAAGATTCGGCTAAATTCAGCGCGGCAGGGATGCCTAGAATCATGAGGGGTAAAGCCATAAACTTTCCTTTTAGTGGCATTAAGCACAAAATTTTAACATAAAAACTCTTATCTTAATTCCTATTAAGTTTAAAAACGCTAGAATCGAAAGTTTTACTTTTTCTGCGTAAATCTTAAGAAGGGGCTTTTTTGGACGGGAATTTTCAGGTGTTTAAGCCCATGGGTCTTAGCCTCGTGTTGGCTGCTGCAGGGAAGGGCACGCGCTTTTTAGAGAGTTTGAAACACCCTATCAAGATCAAAAAGCAATGGTTGCTGGTGCGCTCCACGCCTTTGTGGCAAAGGGTTTGTGAACAATTCATGCGCTTGGGGTGTTTTGAGCGCGTGGTGGTGGTGGCTGGTGATCGCATAGAACAGGTGTTCATGCAAGCGCGTTTGCCTGACGCGTGCGTGGTGGTAGGGGGGGAGAGTCGCCAAGAGAGCGTGCAAAACGCCTTAAAACAAGTGCAGAGTCCTTTGGTGGTGGTGAGCGATGTGGCGCGCTTTGGACTGGATTTGGGGGTGCTTCATAATCTCTTGGATCGCATGCGTGATCCCAGCTTGCAAGCCATAGCCCCCGCTCTACCCCCCACAGACACGCTCATTTATCAAGATCGCCCCCTAGATCGCGATCACGCCCTTTGCGTGCAAACCCCCCAAGTGTGCCGGACTAACGCGCTCAAAAAGGCGTATAGTTTGGGGCGTTTTAGCGATGAAAGTAGCGCGTTGTTAGCCAGCGGGGCGCGCGTGGATTTTATCCCAGGAAGCGCGCATTTACACAAACTCACCACCGCAGGGGATTTAGCTATGCTAGCCCCCTTGCTAGACCCCCCAGCCCAGCATGTGGGTATGGGCTTTGATGTGCATGCCTTTGAGTCTAATAAGCCCTTGAAATTGGGGGGGGTGTTGATCGATCCTAGCGATTGCCAAAATTTGGGGCTAAAAGCCCATAGCGATGGCGATGTGCTCTTGCACGCGCTTTCTGACGCGCTCTTAGGGGCGATCAAGGGGGGGGATATTGGTATGTATTTTAGTGATCAAGATAGCGCGTTTGCCAATTTGGATTCTAGCGTGATCTTAGAGGCGATTCACGCTCTAGCCCAAAATATGGGGCATGAGATCAGCGGGGTGGATTTGAGTTTACTAGCCCAAATCCCCAAGATCGCCCCCTATAGGCAGCGCATTTGTGAGAATATCGCGCGCTTATTGCGCATTCCCCCCTATCTTGTCAATTTGAAAGCCAGCACAACAGAACATTTAGGATTTATTGGAAGAAAGGAAGGCATGGGGGCACAGGCTGTCGTGCAAACCAAAACCTACCCCCCCAAATACAATGAAAAGAGTTGAAAAAGTCTTGATTATTGAGGATGAGGTGCATTTAGCCCAGAGTATCGCCAACGCCCTAGCTGGGTTGGGTTATAAATGCCAAAGCGTGTCTAGTATTTTCCACAATTTCAAAGAAGACTACGATGTGGTGCTGGTGTCTTCTAAGGTTTGCGTGGATCGTTGCGAACACTTTGTGCGCAAGAACTCCAAGGCGATCACCATCATGATGGCTTCCTTCATTAGTGAAGATAGCGTGAATCGCCCCATCCAAGCGGGCGCTAGGGACTATATTCTCAAGCCCTTTAAAATGGACGATTTGATCCGCAAGATCACTTACCATAAGTCCTATCAAGAAACCCTGCAACGCGCTCGTCTGTATGACAAATATTTGGAGTTCATGCATGCCCCTAAGGATTTCAAGCCCCTTTTAGATCACAACCCCCCCTTCATTGTGCGCGCCCACGCCCAAAGCAGTGCGGATCTCTTTGCCCTGCACTACGCGCGCGCCAACCACCTGGATCTAGAATTTTTCTCTCTCAAGGACACCCCTCCAGAATCCATGCGTGGGGTGTTCTATGTTACCCATTTAGAAACCCTCAAAAGCGCAGAGCGCGACAAATGCTTAAAGGTCTTAAGCAAGCAACAAGCCATCATCTCCTATGTGGGCGCAGGACCCATAGAATTTGAAAGGGTGATCACCCTAGACACCAAGCAACCCCAAAGCACCCCTTTAGAATTACTCTCCATCCAAGATTACGAAAAATACGCGATCGTGCACTTTGGTCCCTTTTACACGGACACCCAATTAGCCAGACATCTAGGCATTAGCCGTAAATCTCTTTGGGAGAAGCGCCGGCGTTACAATTTACCCCGTAAGCCTAATTAGCCCCTAGTGCCAACACCACCCCAAAGTGCACCCGCACCCCAGCGTGCGCTAGAGTTTGCAAGGCTTGTTGCATAGTAGTTCCAGTGGTGAGAATATCATCTAGCAAAAAACAATCTAATCCCTCTTGCCCTTTGTAGATAAAGCCCTTGCTATGGCTTTGGCGGAAAGCTAGGCTTTGCCCGGCATAGGTGATCTCTTGCGTGGCTCTGAGTTGGTAATAGAGTGGGCTAAAGGGACTGTATTGGCAAAATTGCCTCAAGATCACGGCTGTGGGCGCGTAAGCGCGCTTGAGTGTGTCATCGATGCAAATCCCATGTAGGGGGTGGGGTAAATTAAGAGTGGGGTAGACTTGTTGCAAAAAGCTTGAGCGCGCCTTGCGGGCTAAAAGGGCTAAAAGGCGGCTTCCGATGTCGTGGTATTTGCTCTTTAACAACACTTTTACCTCATCATAGAGATAGAAGCCATAGACACTTATCCCCCCTAGCGCGCGCTTTAAGATCGTGGGGGTTAACAGGCTATCACAAGGCGCGCACACCAAGCTAAAGGGGCGCACCCATGTTTCACACAGCACACAGCGCATGCGCCAACACGATTTTTAACACGATTTCGTGCACCTGTTCTACACTCTTGGACGCGTCTATGCTATGCGTTGGCACGCCCAATAGGGTGGTGGCTTGCTCCAAGCGTTCCTGCACGCCCATGAGAAAATCCACTCCCTGAATTTCGATCCCATCGGGGTGTTTGGCGCGCAAACGCGCCTTTAAAGTGGGTTTATCTAGTTTTAAAAACAAGACAAAATGGGGCAATACATCTAAGTTGTGCGCGCAGTGTAATTCCCAAGCGCGTTCTAAATCATAGCCAGAGTAAGCCAGTCCAGAGACAAGGCATCGATCGCTAAAGAGGAGTTTGTCTAAATTAGGCTTGATGACTTGTTCCACATGCACAGCTCGATCGGCTAAGAATAAGAGAAATTGGGTAGGGGGAGAAAAAGCGTTATGCAGGGCAGCATGGCGCAAGCGCTCCCCTAAAGGCGTGCCTCCGGGCTCACAGCTAAAGATCGCTTCAGGGAAGAGGGGTTTGAGTAAGTTAATTTGGGTGCTCTTCCCGCTTGTGTCCACCCCCTCAAAGGCGATCCACATCGCCTCTCCTTTGGATGAAATCCACTACACTAGAAGGCACAAGATGGGCGATTTGCCCCTTATGGGCTAAAATGCTACGCACCACAGAGGCGCTAATGAAAGCGTTTTGCAGGGCGGGCATGAAGTAAATTGTTTCTAATTGCGGGTTTAAAGACTTGTTGGCATAACCCATTTGGAATTCAAATTCAAAATCGCTCAACGCTCTAAGCCCTCTAATAATATAACGCGCGTGGCGCTCCCTAGCTAAGTCCACCAAGAGTCCCTCAAAGCCCACGCACTCCACCCCCAAAGAGCTAACACTCAAGCGCATCATCTCTAGGCGTTCCTCTAGGCTAAAAAGAGGGGTTTTGGTTTTAGAGCGCGCGATAGCCACCACAAGTTTGCCAAACAAGGCATGCGCGCGCTGGATAATGTCCAAATGCCCATTGGTGATGGGATCAAAGGTGCCCGGGTAAATGGCGCAATGCTCTAGCATGGTTACCCCCAACGCTTGTAAAGATGATTTTCAATCCCCAAAGCGTCCAGCCACTTCCCCACTAAAAAGAGTTCCATGCTCTCTAGGGTTTTGGGTTGGGTGTAATAAGTGAGCATGGGAGGGGCAATACAAACCTGTGCGCGCGCCAAGATGCGCAAATTTTCTAAAGCGATAGCATGCAAGGGCAACTCCCTAGGGGCGATCAAGAGCTTTTTTTGCTCCTTTAACATCACAGCCGCGCAACGACTCATCAAATCATCGCAAATCCCATGCGCGATCTTGGCGATGATATTGAGACTAGCTGGGATGATCGCCATCGCTTGCGCCCCAAAGCTCCCCGAGGCGATGGGCGCGTCAATTTGGCGTTCCTCAAAGATGTTTAAGGGGCGTTGCATGGCTTTTAATGCGCTTTTAAGGCAAATTTGTTGTTCACAACGCGCCACGCGCTTGGCACTTTGGCTGATGATGACAAATAGGGTGTGTTCTTGGGGCACATGTTCTAGGAATTTTAAAGCCAATTGAGTCCCGCTAGCCCCGCTAATGCCCAAGACCAATTTCATAGCACTTCGCCTTTAAGCAATCCGGTGATACGCACCTGCACGCGTCTTTTGCTCTCTATATTCAAGGCTTCGATCACTTGGTTTAAACTCCCATTTTGCAGGGCTTGCAAAGAGGTTTCTAAAGAAATGGGTCCGCTTTGCAGGGTGGCGCTAAACATTTCGTTTTTGTAAACCAGAATCTTGGGCGCGATCTTGTCTATGCTCAAAAGGGTGTTGGGGGCTAAAAAACTCTTGGTGCTACTATTATTGATGTAAGAGGCATCTAGGGGCATGGTGTTGAATCGCTCAAAGGGCACGCTTTGGGAGTAGGTGTTGCTAGAGTCCAAATTGACATCTTTTTTGAGCATGTTCTTGGTTTTAAAGACTTCAATTTGGGCGATCACTTGGTATTTGAGTAAAGCCTGTCCCACGCGCACCAAACCCTCGTTTTTCAAAAACTGGGGGGGACGCAGGTTTAAAGGAGGCTTAGCTTGGGCTAAAAAGGCATCTAGGCGCGCTTGATCCCCGCTGACTAATTGCACTTGCACAGAGGTGATATGGAAGTGATAGGCATGGTAAAAATTCTGGTAGGCTTCTTGGATTTGCTGGGCGAGCAGGGCGATCGAGTCGCCAAATAGGCATTGCCAGCACAATAAGCTCAAGAAAAGCGCGCGCACTAACACCCCTTGATGATCTCTTTGAGGAAGGCTGAGGGGCGCAAGCCGTGTTGCAAAGTGTTAAAGTAGACTCTTTGTTGCGCGCTACACAAGTAAAGTTCCTCCTTAGCCCGCGTGATAGCCACATAGCACAAACGCCGCTCCTCTTCTAAATCCGCCTTGTAATAGGGAAAAAACCCCTCTTCAAAACCCACCACAAACACGACTCTAAATTCTAGCCCCTTAGCGGCGTGCACACTCATGCAAGAGAGCGCGTGCTGGGCTTTGGGGGTGGGTTCCTCTAAGACACTCTGCTCTAAAAAACTGCCTAGATTGGCTTGGGGCTCTTGCAGGTGCTCGTCTAACATGGATTCAAAGGCGTGCAAGTATTCTAATTCCTCCTCCTCATAGTGTATCTGCAAGGGCACGGCTTTCAAGAGGGCAGAAAACACCTGCTTGGGGGGGGTTTGTGCAAGCGCATCTAAGAGAGCGCAAAACTCCTTTAGGGCTTTGAGCGATCTTTTGGCTAGCACGCCTTGGAGCTGATCTTGTTGGCAGAGTTGATAAAGGCTACATCGGCGCGCTTGGCTAAGTTCTTGGAGTTTTTTAAGGCTATGACTCCCTATGCCCCTAGGGGGGGTGTTTATCACCCTAAGCAAGCTGGCATCATCATTGGGGTTGCTAACCACGCGCACATAGGCGAGTAGGTCCTTGATAATGGCACGCTCAAAAAACCCGGTAGCCCCCACCACCCTGTAAGGAATATCCGCCCGGCGCAAGCCCTCTTCAATCCCCTTAACTAGCATGTTAAAGCGGTATAAGATCGCCATTTGGTTATAGGGGATGCCCCGCTTGGCACATTCTAAAATCGTCTTGATTAAAAAAGCGTTTTCGGCTTGGTCGTCTAAGAAATGCTTGAAGACTAGGTGCTGGTGGGTAGGGATGGGGTTGTGGCTAAAGAGGACCTTTTGGTGGCGGCGCGTGTTGTGCTGGATTAGGGTGTTCGCGCATGCCACGATGTCTTTAGAGGATCGGTAATTTTGCTCTAACTTCACCACCTTAGCTTGGGGGAAGTGATCGCTAAACTCTAGGATATTGTTGATGTCAGCCCCCCTAAAACCATAGATGCTTTGATCGTCATCGCCCACCACGCATAAATTTTGGTGGGCGCTGCAGAGTTTTTGCAATAGCTTGAATTGGAGGGGGTTGGTGTCTTGGTATTCATCTACCATGATAAATTCATAGCGTTGGCTGGTGTCCATGGCGAGTTCATGGTAGGCTTCTAGCAGGGCGTAGGGCAGTGTGAGCAAGTCGTCTAAATCTATCCCATTGTGTTCTAGCAAAATATCTTGGTAGGCTTGATAAGCCCTTTGGGTGTCGGCATAACAATCGCGCAGGGCGATTTGGTGGTTTTTCACCATAGAAATGTATTTGAGGGCATTGCCCAAATAAGCCTTTTCTTCTATGTGCGGGGGTTTGTGCTTTAAAATCGCCTCTCTGCTTAGGGTTTTGGCTTCTTGGGGAGATAGGAGCTTGAAATCTTGCATATCGAACAAATGGGCATGCTGTTTGAGAAAAAAGAGTCCAAACTTATGGAAGGTGGTAAGTAGGGGGGGGTTTGGATCAACATACCCGCACGCGCGCAAGAGGGCGTTAGCGCGCTCTCTCATCTCACAAGCGGCTTTATTAGTGAAGGTAAGGGTGAGCGTGTTTTCAGGACGCACCCTTTCACAGGCTAACAAATAGGCTAGACGCGTGGTAAGGGTTTTGGTTTTGCCACTGCCCGCCCCGGCTAAAATGAGTAGGGGACCTCTGGTGTGCATACAGGCTTGCGCTTGGGGGGTGCTCAAGCCCGCTAAGAGTTTGTTTTTCATCGGAAGTCTTCTTGGTTGGTGGGGGGTTCGATAATGAAGTCTAAATAGGTGGATTGGAAATCCCTATCCTTAATCGCCCCAAAGTGGTTTAAACTCGCCTCTAAATTCCCATTGTGCTGGTAGAGTAATCCCAAACCATAGCGCACATCGTAATTATTGGGCAACTTGGTTTTGGCAAATTCTAAGATCAAAGCCGCATCGCTGTAGCGTTTCAGGGCGATATTTGCCAAAGCCCCTAACATTAGGGGTTCAGCGTCTGTTTCCTTGCGCTCATCAATGAGAAAATTAAACAAACTAACCGCCTTTTCGTATTTCTTTTGAAAAATGCTAATGAGAGCTAGCATGCGCACTAAATCCGTGCTCAAATCCGGATCTTGAGTCGCGCTTAGGCGCAAGCTGAGATCTCTTTCTTGCTGGTTTAATAGCCCTGTGATAAAGCCCAAGTAAATATACATTTTACGCGCCAACAAGGGACCATGCACAAGCTCTTCCCAGTTCATATGCTTATTAGTCAAAAAGGCGTAAGCCCCTAACATCTGTTTGATATCCGCGCGGTATTTGAGCATCATCTCATAAAACAGATTGGTGAGCATGTTATCTGGTTGCATGGCTTGCAAAGCCTTAAAGCTCTCCACAAGGCGTTGTTTATCATGGGCTTTGTGCGCGTAGGCGATATTGAGCGCGTAGTAAATTTTAAGGGGTTTGCGCACATGGCTTAACCAACTCAAGTCGTCATTGCTCGCGTCGTTGAGATAGGCGATGAAGGAGTGCAAGAAGGCGCGCTGAGTCTTGCTGGTGAAATTCATCGCCTGAAACTCTGTGGTGAGCCTTTTTAAAAACATCTGCGTGTCTTCGTAATTGAGTCGCCCAGCCAACACGGCAAAAATACCCGCTAAAACATTACGGCTATCTAGGTAGTAAGATTTCTTAAAATGGAAGCTCGCGTGGTCGAAATCTTCTAGTTGGGCGTAGATGAGCGCGGCGTTATAGTGGCTCACCGCGTTATTGGGGTTGGTTTGCAGGGCTAATTTGAGCTGGCGCAACGCGTTCCTCAAGTGGGATTTTCCCACATCTTTAAGGGCGATCAAGGTGTATTGATCCGAAGTGCTCATGTCCTTGCCCGTGTCTAGAGCTTTTAGCGCGCTTTGCAAATCCATGGCCCCATTGGTGTCCACAAAAGAAACCCCCTCTTGCACCGCCGTCAACCCACCTTTGACATCTATGAGATTGAAGGGCGCGTAATAAAAAAAGATACGGTAAATAGGCAAGCCAATGCTCTCTTTAAAATTGTTCTTCCAAAAGTCGCGCCTCACGGTGTTGATGTCAAAAAAGCGGGCGTTGAGGATGGGGGCGATGGGGTAGGTGTCGCTTAGGATTTTGAGTTTATGCGTGTCATTGGCGCTGTGCTGGTTGAGAAAATCCAGCATACGGCTCGCTTCAATGAGATTGCCCATTTTTAAATAGATGATCTCCATAGCCATGAACGCGCTCATGTCCTCAGGGTATTGATCGCTGTAGCGTTTGAGGTGTCCTAGCGCGCCATCGTAATCTCCCAAGCGCGCGGCTAGCAAACCTAGGGCTTTTTGATCTTTGGGTGTAGAGACCGCGTCCAAATTGTCGAGCGCGTTTTGCGCATCCCCAAAGAGGAGGTAAATTTTGCTAGCCAACCTTTGGCGCGCGCTTTTAAACAGCGTAAAATTAGAGTGGTTTAAGGTGGATAGGGTTTCAAAATAATGCCCCCCGTAGTAAAGCCCTAGCGCGTAAGTGTAGGCATAAACGGGCTGGTTGGCGATCTCAGGGAGATGTTGCATGGTGAGTTTCAAATAGCGGGTGTATAAATCCATGTTATTGAGATAAAAAGCGGCGACCATCGCGTTGATCGCGTTCACACTGGTGTTTTGCCCGGATTTAATGGCGTTATTGAAGGCCACAAGCGCGCCGGTGTAGTCGTGTTCGCGCATTTTAATCACGCCCAAATTGTGGTTAGCGATACTAGAAGAGAGGCGCGAAATATCATTGAAGATATTGAGGGCTTCTTGCTGTTGACCTCGCTGGTAGAGAATATCGGCTTTGGCGATCAGGGCATTGATCTGTTCTTCATTGCTCAAGCGAATCGCACTGCCTTCCTGCAAGGTGGGCAAGCGGGCAAAATCCTCATCTTGACTGGCATTACTTCTCTCGCGCTCTTTTTGGAGTTGCCCCTCCGCTTCTAAAAGCTCTTTGCGCTCGCTACGGTGCTTGTGGTGGATTGCCACTGAGATACCCAAGATCAACAACACAAGGACTAAAACCCCCCCACCCACGCCTATGGCTAATTTGGGGTGTTCTTTGATCCCAGCTAGGCTATTGGTGATCTTCTCAAAAGCGGTGTGGCTGAAGACCTGCTTGAGAGATTGCAATGACACGCCGAATTTGGATTTATTGGCGTTATTATTATTGTCATCAACCATGCTACACCCAGCTTTTCAAATAGGGTTCTAAGACTTTGGGGATGTGAATCTCCCCATGGCGATCTTGGTGGTTTTCCATGAGGGCAACCAAAGTGCGCCCTACAGCCAAAGAGGAGCCATTGAGAGTATGCACTAGCGCGTTTTTCTTGCCTTCTTTGTAGCGGATTTTAGCCCGCCGGGCTTGGAAATCGCGCGTGTTAGACACCGAGCTAATCTCGCGATAACACCCCTGCCCGGGCAACCACACCTCAATATCCACCGTGTTACTTGCGCTAAAACCTAGATCGCCACTGCAAAGTTGCACAAAGCGATGGGGGAGCTCTAGGGCGCACAAGATCGCGCTGGCTGCCTCTAACATCTTTTCTTGCATGCGATCACTTTCATTAGGGTGGGTGAGCGCGACTAACTCCACCTTGTCAAATTGGTGTTGGCGAATCATGCCATGTGTGTCCTTAGAAGCGCTCCCGGCCTCTTTGCGAAAACATGGCGTGCAAGCGGTCATCATAATAGGCAAATCCTCTAGGGGCAAAATCTCATCGGCGTAAAGATTGGTCAAACTCACCTCAGAAGTGGGGATCAAATACAGCGATTCGTCCTCAATCTTAAAAAGGTCTTCTTGGAATTTAGGGAGTTGCCCCGTGCCAAACAGACTTGCGCTATTGACAACCACCGGCGGGCTGACAATCTCAAAGCCACGCGCGGCATTGGAGTCGAGCATAAAATTAGCCAACGCGCGGTGCAGTAACGCCCCTTGGGCGCGCAAGACATTGAAGCGACTCTTAGAGATCTTCACCGCCCTCTCAAAGTCGATCCAGCCATTTTTTTGGGCAAGTGTGTGGTGTTCTTGGGGGGGGAAGTCAAAACTCTTAGGGGTTAACACCCTCTTGATCTCCACATTATCCTCTTCATCTTTGCCAAAGGGGGTAGCCAAATCTAACAAATTGGGGATACCCGCCAAAAGGGTGTCTAGCTTGTCTTCTAAGGTGTTGGCTTGGGCTTGCAGGTGGGCGATCTTGCTCTTGTTTTGCTCTAGAGAAATTTTGATCTTATCAGCCTGTGGGTCATTTTGGCGTTGTGCGGTGTAGAAGTCTTTAGAGATCTTGTTTTGGAAGGCTTGTGCTTCTTCAAGTTGGAGCTTTTGGGCTTTAAACTCCAGCAACACCCCCTTTAACTCCAGTAAAACTTGGGGATTTACAAAGCGTTTTTGCAGGTTTTCTACCACACCCTCAAAATCTTTCAGCAATAATTTTTTATCAATCATGGAACTCTCCTAGATGAGTTTTAGGGGTTCTAAAGCCCCATTCGCGCGCCCATGCGTCCAAATAAGCCTTTTGCACCTCTAGGTGCAAAACCCCCTCTTGCCCCTGCAAGCTGTCTTCAATCTGTCCATTGGGCAGAGCCACAAAGCTATCCCCATAAAAACGCCAAGCAAGATTGCATTTGTGTTCTTGGTAATACTCTTGGCGCACCATGCCCACTCGATTAGCGCGCGCCACTAACATAGAATTACAAAAAGCGCGCGCGCTACACACGGCACGCCAGCGATCAAAGGACTCAAAGGTGCTAGCTGTGCTCAACAGCACCATATCCACGCTGGCTTCCTGCAACATCACCCATAGCTTGTCAAAGTGCAATTCATAGCCAAAGAGCAAGGCGATCTTAATGCCCTCTAACACGAAATTTAAGGGCATTTGTAATTCTTGGTGCGGGTTAGCAAAAAAGGCGCGCTCATTCCAATGATCAAAGGCGATCAAGCGTTGCTGGAGGCAGTAACGCGTGTGCTTAGGGCTAATCCACGCCATTTGTTTGTAGAGCTTGTGATCTTGCAATGACAAAGTGGGCAGGGCTAAATGCACCCCCCTTTGGCGCGCTAGGGCTTCTAGCTGGGCTTGGCGGGCTTGGGCTTGGCTGGCGCAGTGTTGTGGATCGCTTTTGAGTAGATCCAAAAAGAACGGGCTTAACACATACTCGGGAAAAAGGCACAGCGCGCCCTCAGGGATTTGGGCTAAATTCCTTTGCAAGAACTCTAAATCTAGGCGCGCTATTTGGAAGATCGCTAGGTGCATGCTTACCCTTGTGCGTTTTTGAGCGCTACAATGCAAGACACGCTCTTACATAGGTAGTGCTTTTTCTCCACCACCTCCAAGCCCACCGCATTGAGCTCGTCTTCTAATTCGTCCACACTAATAAAACCCTCAATAGAAGCGGGCAAATAGGCATAAGCCTTGTAGTTGCGGCTAAGTAACATGCCAAAGATGGGCAAAATCTTAGCCGTGTAAAAATGCGCCAAAGTGCCTAAAATCCCGCGTTGATCGCAACGCATAAACTCTAGCACTAGCAACACTCCGTCCTTTTTAAGTGTGCGGCTAAATTCGCTCAGGGCTTGTTGCCTCTCTAGAACATTGCGTAAACCATAGGCGATAGCAATTAAATCCAAACTTTGGTTAGGCAATATGGAGAGATCCTTAGCCTGCAAGCACTCTAAAGAAATACAGAGGTGATCTTTAGCGCGCGCGGCGATCTTGGCTTGGGCGAGGTGCAACATCTCTTTAGAAGGATCGATCCCATAAATATGCGCCACACTTCCCCCAGACATCTCCAGCGCGCTTAAAATGTGCAAGAGCATGTCAGCTGTGCCACAAGCCACATCGGCTACGCGCAAACCGCGCAAATTCCCCCTAAAGGCGTAGACCCAGTGCAAAGCGCGCGCGATCGAATCCTTGCGCCATCTCTCATCTTGTTTGAAACTCAATAGGCGATTCGTGCTGTCATAAGTGGGCGCAATGGCATCAAACATGCCAATGATCTGATCTTGTTTGTGCTCGCGCCCTGAGCTCAAAAGAATTTCCCCACCACGCAAAAGACGATCACGATCATGCAGATTGTGGGCACTTCGTTGATCCACCTAAAGAAAGACGGGCTTTTATACGCACTATCATGGCGCAATGCGCGCATGAACTTTTTGCACATGAAGTGGTAGTGCAATAAGATCAGCACGCAGAGTAATTTCAAGTGCAACCACCCATGGTGGAAGACTTCTGTGCCTAAGATATAGAGCAAGAGCACTCCGCTGAGCACAGAGAGCACCATAGCAGGCATGGCGATGTAGCCATAGAGTTTGTCCTCTTGCACCTGCACGATGCGCACAAACTCCTGTTTGTCTATGTTTTCACGGTGGTAGACTAACAAGCGAGGCAGATACAACAACGCCGCCATCCAAGAGATGATCGAAATCACATGCACGATCTTAAGCCACACATATAAATTATCCACACACTTCTCCTAAAATATTCAAGGCTTGCGCGCCTTTTAAGCGCACCCACACGCCCTCTAATTCCAAACCCTGTTTTTCTAAGACCACGCCACACTTTTTAGCCCGCGCGCTCAGGCTGTCTAGCTTGGCATAGGGCACAAAGCGCAATAGGGGTTCTTCAAAAACCTCTAGGGCGTTTGTGGCGTGCATTTCTTGGATACAAAGTTGCACACTGGTCGCATAGGCTTTCATCAACCCCCCCACCCCCAAGAGTACCCCCCCAAAGTAGCGCACCACGATCACCGCGCTTTGGCATAAATCTTCATGGCGCAAGATGTCCAAAAGCGCGCGCGCGCTGTTTTTGGGTTCTTTGCCCTCATGCAAGGCTTCTTGGACTTGCCCTTTTTGCACACGGCGGTAGGCATACAAGATATGGCGCGCCTTGTGGTGTTCTTGCTGGATTTGGGCTAGAGTGTTTTCAAAGCGCGCGCTAGGCATTAAAAAGCCCAAGAATAGCGAACCCTTAACTTTGTGCTTGGATTGTATAGAGGTGTTGAGCGTATACATGGCTTCAATGTTGCAAGTAGATTTGCATTTTTTGGTTATCTAGCACCAAAGTCTTTTTATCGCGCGTGATGGTAAAAAGCCCTTGTAAATGCCCATAAAAGGCTAATTCAAAAGCCATTAATTTCTCATTCTTGCACACCCGGCGCGAAATACCCTTGTCTTCAATGTGGAGATGATCGTCATCGCGAAACGCGTAACTGATGAAATACTTATTGCAATAAGCCGTCCCATAGGCGCGTAATTGTTTTTGATCGAATTCCACACGCCCTATGGGGCTACTGGCGATCGCGCTGGCGTATTTGGGGTCTTGGGCGTTTTGGCGGTTGCGCGCGATGTCCTCTTGGAGGCGTTGGATGTCGCTTTTAATCAAGGAAGTATCGGGGGGCAAGCCCTGCGCGTTGAGATTTTTGATCTTGGTTTCTAGTTGCGCTTTGAGTAAATCCAATTTGTCCTTAGGGGCGGGGGGTTGGGGGTTGATCGCCTCTAAAATGAGATCGGCGGTGTTAAAGCTCTGTCCGTCCATCACCACGCGCACAATGCGGTAGGAATTATAGGCAAAATCCTTGCTAAAAAAACGCACCAAAAAACACCCACTCAAAAATAAGGCGATCAGGCACAAGCCCAAGCCCCAGCGCGCGCCCTTACCCATAACTCCAAAAACACTTCCTCGCACTCCAGCCCCTTACGCGTTAAAGCCTAATTATAGCATAAGCCCGCGCGCATATATTGCACGAAAATACGCAAACGCGCTAGCATGGTTTCCACATCGTCTAAATGCGCTTGCAGGATTTGCACCAACGCCGAACCCACGATCACCCCTTGCGCGCCCATTTGCAGGGCTACTTGGGCATGTTCAGGTTTAGAAATACCAAAACCTAGCAAACAAGGGGTGTTACCATGCGTGCGCAACTGGGCAATGACCTCTTTTGCCCCTCTTTGCAAACACTCCTGGGTCCCTGTAACCCCCGCGCGGGCTAGCACATAAATATAGGCGTGGCTGAGTCTAGCAATTTGCTCTAAGTGGGTAGGAGAAGTGTGGGGGGCAGCGATGAAAATAGGGGCGATGCGGTGTTTTTGCGCGCTTTGCAAAAAGGGCGCGCTCTCAAATAGGGGCACATCGGCTACCAGCACACTATCCACCCCGTTTTCCAAACAGGCACGATAAAAATCCTCAATGCCAAAGCGGTGCACCAAATTCGCATACACCAATAAACCAATGGGGATGTGGGCGTTATAGGCGCGGATTTTTGCTAGCCATGCAAAGTTGGCGCGCATGCTCACCCCAGCGCGCAACGCGCGCACATGGCTAGTTGAATCGCCGCCCCATCGGCTATTGGATCCGAGAAAGCAAACCCCAATTCGAGCGCATCCACCTCCAAATCTATTAGGGTTTTCACCACGCTAAAACTCACCTCATAGCAGGGATCGCCCAACATCACAAAGGGCACAAACACCCCGGGTTTTTCAAGTGCTTTTTTGTATCTCATGGGGGCTACATCGGCACACAAGTTAAACGCTAAAAGCCTTAAGCTTAACTTGTGCATAATCCCCTAAAAAGCAATAAAATGACTTGGATTGAGAACTATTTTTATGCGCCCAGCCTCCCCCAAAAGATTTTAGCCTACACACTCTACCCCTTTAGCCTTGTCTATGGGGGTGTGGCTACGATCAAACGCGCCCTAGCCCCCTATGAAGACTTGGGCTTGCCCATTATTAGCGTGGGGAATTTGGTGGTGGGGGGGAGTGGCAAAACCCCCTTTATTTTAGAGATCGCCAAAGCCCTAGAACCCTTGCATGTGGGGGTGGTGAGTCGGGGTTATAAGCGCGCTTCTAGGGGTTTGGTGGTGGTGAGCCAGCGCGCTCAAGTGCTAGTACCCCAAGAGTGTGCGGGCGATGAAGCCTATCTTTATGCGCTAAATTTGAAGGCGAGTGTCATTGTGAGCGCGGATCGCAAAGCTGGGGTGCTAAAAGCCAAAGCCTTAGGGGCGCAGGTGGTGTTGCTAGATGATGGGTTTCGCTTTAATTTTAAGAAACTCAATATCGTGTTACAACCCGCGCGCGCGCCTTACTTTAACTTTGTGTTGCCCAGCGGGGCGTTTCGCGAATTTCCCCGCAATTACAGCCAAGCGGATATGCTCTTGCAAGAAGGGCGCGATTACACGCGCCAAGTTTGGGTGCGCGATCCTACACCCAGAATGATCTTAGTGAGCGCAATTGCTAACCCCAGTCGTTTAGACCCCTTTTTGCCCGCGCAAGTGGTGCACAAACTCTACTTTAGAGATCATGCCCGTTTTGATCTGCGCGTTTTAGAACAAGCCTACCAAGCCCACCAAGCCACTTCTTTATTGGTTACCACTAAAGACGCGGTGAAACTTAGAGACTGCCCCCTGCCTTTGAGTGTGCTAGAACTCAGCCTAGAGATCGCGCCCGCTCATAAGCAAGCCATCTTAGATTACGCGCAAGTCTAGAGCTTTAGCAAATCCAACACCAAAGAAGCTCCTAAGGCGGGGGGTTGCAAGTTTAGTAATGTGCGATCGCCCTTGTGGGCAACTTGGACGCTTGGGCTGGGCTGGGCTAGGGCGTATTTGCCATCAATGATAATGGTGGTAGGTTGGGCGCGCTGGCTAGGATCGGCGACACTGAGTTGTAAGCCCTTGGGAGTGGTGATCTCTAAAAGAGAAAGCGCGTCTGTCAAATAGAGATTGGCGATTTTGAGCCCCCCGTGCTGGTATTTATTGATGGCTAAGAGGTGTTTAGAATTGACGCGCACGGCATGGTATGAATCCTTTTGGGCTAAGATCACTATGTCGTCAATGGGG
Source organism: Helicobacter sp. L8 (assembly GCF_003660355.1). Lineage (NCBI taxonomy): Bacteria > Pseudomonadati > Campylobacterota > Epsilonproteobacteria > Campylobacterales > Helicobacteraceae > Helicobacter > Helicobacter sp. L8. Next base: position 31,453 of record NZ_QXQR01000007.1, on the reverse strand, counting down.
TAGGTTTCCACCTGCGCTTTAGAAAAGTTGGGGAGCACCAAATAGGCGTAAGTGGCTTGGGGGGTGGTGTGCGTGATGAGGGCTTGCAAAAAGGGCGCGCGCAACACAAGGGGGGATTTGCCCCCAATTTGGGCGTAACTCCCACTTCTTAGCACTTCTTGAACGGACACGCGTAAGTCTTGCATGAGAATATAGCCGATGTTAAAACGCTTGGTGGGGTTGGTGAAGTTGAAAAAATCCCCTCTTTTGGACAGAGTGGCTAAAGCACTAAGGGGTTTACCATTGGCTTCAACGCTAATATGGTCTGTGGGGTTGATCTTTCTATTGTCTATGGTGGTGATGGCTTGCTTGGGGCTATGCACATTGCCTAGGGCTAATAGCACCCCATCTAGGAACAAGTAGGATTTTTTGGCGCGCAAATCCCCTGAGCGAAAATCCATCCCCACAAAGCCATAGTGTCCATTAGACACGCCCCCCACCCAAGTTTGGCTACTTAATTTCCCCTTACTAGGGGGTTCTTGGGTGGTGTTCTCAGTGGTTCCGGGCAATTTAAAGGGATCCACAAGGGGCCAATAATCTATAAACGCCCTAGCATCTCTGCCATAAATATAAGTCATCCCATCGCTGGTGTCAAACCCCTTGAGATTTTCTCCGTTCATTCTCTCGTAGTTCAAAATCCGCTTGGAGTGCATGGCTAGCACAATATTACCCCCCACCACGCGATCCATCGCCCCAAAAATACGCACAGAATCTAGGCGCAAGGGAGCCAGATCGCTCTTGGCGATTTGTTCTAGGGCTTGCTTTATGAAGGTGTGCTTGATGGTGGGGTGGAATTTCAAATTGTCCTTGATGAGTTGTTGGAGGGGGATTTTATAGGGGGGCGGTGCGTGCTGGGCTAAGATCGCCAAAGCAAAGATGAGACTCGAGGCGCGGCTAAAGTCATCTTCGCGATCACGGCTGATCGATCGCCCACATATTGAAGCGTTCAACCCCCCTTGGATCAAAAAATACGGGTAGGATTTGAGCACACTCGCATACAAACTAGGGCTAATCAAGTCTGCTTGCATAAAGCGCGTGTGATCTAACACCCACATGAACAGGGCTAAACCCCTCAGCAACACCAGTCCATAAGACCCATTAGAGGGGACATGTTGGTGCTGGATAAACGATCCGTCCGCATAAAAGCCATCGCCATGATCTACGATTTGGGACACCGGGCGCAGGGCATCAAGGGCTTGTTGGATTTGGGCAGTGTCATTTTCAAGCGCGCCCCTTATCAAGCTGATGAACGCGCTATCCACCCGGTTAGCCCCCTGACTTAGTCTTGGCTTGGGGTTGCTACTCACACGCGCCCCTGCGCTTAAGCCTGAATAGCGCGCATCGGGTTGGTAGTATGTTTGGGCACTCAAGAGTTTAGCGCGCAAGGCTGTGGGGATAAAAGTCGCCCCCAGCACCAAGATCTCATTGAGAAGTTTGGGAATCCCAATTTCATAATGCCACCAATTACCTCTTTCAAGCCCCCCCACGACATAGTAACGCGCAACCACCTCTAGGGCTTGCACGATTTGTAGTTGGAGTGTTGGGCTGTGGTAATAGGGATTCTTAGGGGTTTGTTCTAATTTGAGCAAATCTTCAATGCCTGCTAGTGTGGCTTGTAATAGCTTGCCTGAGCTTAGATCAAGATAGGAGCTAAAGACATGACTAGAGGACAAGTCCCACTGCTCTAAAGCTCTGCGCCCCCTTTTGAGATAAAGAGCGCTTTGGCTAGGCTCTAGCAAATAACGCTTAAAATTTTCTTGTAGGCGTCGCAAAGAGGTGTCCGCCTCCAACACCATAGCAATAAGACAGATCAACACCAAACGCGCCATAACAACCTTTTAATCTCATTTGGCAAATAAAGCCCAAATTAAGACGATCCTAAAGTATAATGCTTGGCAAATTTTGATCAAAGGTTTACCATGAATCCTCTGCAGGCGATCCTCCATGACTCCCAAAAGCGTTTGATCTTAGACGCGCGCGCCTACGCGCATAGAGTGTTAATGCAACACAAACCCTACCCATGGCATGATCCCACGCTCTATAGCAATTACATGAAACAAGTCGCCTCTTTACTAAAGGCGGACGCGTTGGTGTTGCGTTTTGATAAACTCTTAGAAGAAGAATTGCAAAACAATAGCGCGCTGGTGGCTAAGATGGGGGAGAAAAAGCGTAGCGGATACGCCCTTAAGGTGTTTTTAGGCGATGAGACATTGCGTGCTATCACAACTTCGCTCATCAACACCGCCACCCAAATTTTGCATGTGCATATCCTAACCCAGCTCCCCTCTCCACTCACACTTTTACAAATGACAGCTAAGGCTGTGGGGGCTAGCCAAGATTTTGAGGACGAACATATAGAAAACGCGGGGGTGTATTACGCCGATTGGTTGCGATCTTACAAGGATTCTAAGGTGCGTGGCTTGCTCTTTGATGCGCGCCCCCACGATCTCAACACAAGCTTATACCAACCCATCACCAACACCGCACAGAATTACGCATGGCTGGTGGGCTTTAGAAAAGAACAATCCCTAGAATTTTTAAGCGAGTCCAAGAGTATCCCGGTTTTAGACAGCGATTTTTGGATCGATCAAAGTCAGGGGGGGGCATGCGCGGGGGGGGCGTGTGTGAATCGCGTTTTTTTCACCGAAATCCACCAGGATGCCGTGCCTGAGGTGGTGTTAGAAAAACTCACAGAGTTTGTCAGTTAGTCTTTGAGGTGCGAAATCTCTGTAACACTGTAACGGGTAACCTGAAAGCCGGTTGGGTTTTTGGGCATGGGGGCGTAGTCAAATTTGGGTTGGGGTAGAAAGGTGTAGCTAAGAGTTACATTGTAGCGTTTCTCATAAAGCAATTTGCCCGCGCGGAAGAGTTTTGCGCTGATCTGGGCGTTGGCAAGATTAGCCCCCTTAGCCCTTTGTAAAATGGCGACATTGATGACCTTGATGTCGCGTTCCATGTGTGTGTCGGTGTAAATGCTGTTTTTAGAGGCGACTAAACTCTCAAAGATCGCCCACACCTTGTGATCGCTTTGCAGGCGCACCACCTCGTAGCGTTCTTGATCGTCAATGTGGTTAACGCTCTCGCGATTGAGGATATAAGTGCCTATGAGCGATCGCGCCAACGCCTCATTGCTGGAGATACTCTCATCAGCACGCTGGATAATGGCGTAATGCTTGTCTTGATTGGCGAAGTCCACAAAATGGTGTTCTGTGCGCTTGAGGGGCAAGAGCACCACCAAAGCGATGGCTAGGGCTAAACTCACCACACTCAACACGCCCACAAGTTTATAGGCGATAGCCACGCGTTGGCGTTCCAATCTAAAAACGCTGTTTAAGTCCAGTTTCTGGCTTGCCAAACTCTCCATTTGCCGGCGCATCTCGGTTTCAAAGGCTTGTTGTTGGCGCGTGAGTCGTTCTAGCAATTCTGCAAACAAGGCTTCTTGTAAGGGGTCTTTATCCATTGGGACCATTATAGTTAATCCTAACTTAACGCAAAGACCACTATAATAGCCCCATGTGGGAGAAGTTTGGGAGTTTTTTGCGCGCTAAGGCTTGGGATTTGCTCGTGGGAGTGAGTCCTAAAGTCTATTCTATGGTAGAAGAAAATAATATTTCGGGGCTTTATGACACGCGTTTTTTACTCACCAAACAAGAACAGCTCGTGGGAGCGGTGCAAATTGAGGGCTTGAGTCTGAGTGCCCTAGCCCAACAGGATTTAGAAAATTACTTTGAGTGCAAACACAACGCCTTGAGCCAACTCTGTGGCATTGTCTTGCGCATTTACACCAAACGCCAAGAAATCACCCTCAAGCAAAATCCCCGCGTGCAAAACCCGCACGCCCAAGAGATCATCTACAATTTTGAGAGCAAATCCATTTATGAGAATAGCTATTACCTTATTTTAGAAACCACCACCACCCCGCTTAAGGGCTTTTTTGAAACCAAAAAGCGCGCCTTGATCGCCTCTGATGCCAAAGACCCCTACGCGCACAAACTCTCTTTGCTCAACGATGCCATCGCAAAAATCACCCATGCCCTGCAAGATTTCCACCCCCAAATCCTCAACGCGCACGAAGTCCTAGAGTTTTACGCCGCGATCATCAATGGCATAGAATTGCCCTTGCAACCCCATTGGGGTTTTTTAAGCGATAGTTACATCGCCACTAATGTGTTCTTCCACAAGGATTATTTTCTGCAAGAACGCTATGGCATGCGCGTTTATAAGCGCATTTTAGGGATCAAAGCCTATGAGAGTCAGAGCATCACCTCCATAGCCCTGTCTTCTTTGCTCCACCAGCCCAAAGAATTAGACATTGTCTTTTCTATCAAGCCCTTGGGTTTGCAAGAAGCCCTAGCCTTTATCCAAGAGAAGATTCGTTTGAGTTTAAGCAAATTGGTGCGCGCCCAATTAGAACATTACTATGAACTCCTCAAATCCAAACAGCTTGTTTTGCAACAATGCGCTTTGAATATCATTCTTAAAAGCCCTAGTTTAGACGCGCTTAACCAGCACACCCAAGAGGTCTTAAGCCTGCTTTCTAACCAGCACTTGGTGGGCGTGGTAGAAACTCTGGGGCTCAAACCCGCTTATTTTTCGCTTTTTCCGGGGCGTATCCAGCTTAATCCCCGTTTGCGTCTGTTGAGCGCGCAGGCGTTGGCGTGTTTGGTGGTTTTTGAGCGGGCTAACCGGGGCTTTAAAAGCAATTCTTGGGGGGATATGCCCTTGAGTGTCTTCAAAAATTTGGATCACTCCCCCTATCTTTTTAATTTCCACAACCAAGAAGTGCGCCATAAGGGGGTAGCCGCCCATAGTGTCGCTAAAGTCAATGGGCACACGATGATCATCGGGGCGACAGGGGCGGGCAAGACGACTTTAATGGGCTTTTTGATGATGAGCGCGCTCAAATACGACCACCTCAATATTCTCGCCTTGGATCGCGCCTATGGGCTTTTTTCTTGCACGCATTACTTTGGGGGGGTGTATAATAGCGGGGCGCATTTCCAAATCAACCCCCTATCCTTAGAGCGCACCCAAGAAAACCACGATTTTTTGCACTCTTTTTACGCGGCGATGCTGGAGGTGGGCACACAGGACATAATAGAACGCAATGCGATCCACAAAGCCCTAGAGAGCTTGTATGCTACCCTCTACCCCCAAGCCTTTTGCTTGCAAGACTTCAAGGACGCGCTTGTGCACAACCCAAGACTTTCTCTTGCCCTAGAACCCTATTGCAACCACCCCCTTTTTAACGCCATGCAAGATAGCTTAGAGTTTAAAACCCCGTGGACAACCATCAACATGGACGCGATCACCCTCAACACTAAAGATTTGGGCTTACTAGCCTACTACATCTTTTACAAGGTCTTATCGCGCGCGCTCAAAACCAAGCAGGGCTTTTTACTCTTTGTCGATGAGTTTAAGAGTTACGCCCAAAATAGCGTGCTCAACGATCACATCAATACCCTTATTACCCAGGGGCGTAAGGCTAATGGGGTGGTGGTGCTAGCCTTGCAGGATGTCCACCAACTCTACGACTTAAAGCATGCCAAGAGCTTTATCAACAACATGGGCACTTTGATTTTCTACCCCCAAAAGCACATGGATAGCGCTTTACTCAGCACCCAGCTAGGCATCCAACTAAGCCACATGGAAGCGCATTTCCTAGAAAACACCCCCACCCACGCCCACCAAGTGCTCATCAAAAACATGGGCGATGGGAGTTCTAATATCGTGGATATTAGTCTTAAAGCACTAGGTCCCCATTTGCAAATCTTTAGCTCCAATGCCACCCATGCCCAGCATTTAGAACAACTCATGCGCGCCCACCCGCGTGATTGGCGCGCCAAACTTCTCACACAAGGGGCTTAGGAATGCTACTCACTTTACAGATTTTGGGCTTATTGGGGGCGATTTATCTAGGCGTGCGCTTGGGGGGTATGGGGATTGGCTTTGCGGGGGGCTTGGGGGTGGTGGTGTTGAGCTTGTTTTTAGGCATGCGCCCGGGTCATATCCCTTGGGATGTGATTCTCATCATCATGGCTGTCATCGGGGCGATCTCTAGCATGCAACTTGCTGGCGGGTTAGATTATTTAGTGGGTTTGGCTGAAAAAATCTTGCGGGGCAAGCCCAAATACATCAACTACCTAGCCCCCCTAGTTACCTACACCCTGACTTTATTAGCCGGCACGGGGCACACCGCTTTTTGTGTCTTCCCCGTGATTGTAGAGGTGGCTAAGGGACAAGGTATCCGCCCCTGTCGCCCCCTATCCCTAGCCGCAGTGGCTTCCCAAGTGGCGATCACAGCTAGCCCGGTGTCGGCGGCTGTGGTGGCGATGAGTGGGTTTTTAGAACCCTTGGGGGTGTCTTACCCCACCTTGTTAGCCATTTGTATCCCCACAACTCTGTGCGCGTGTTTGATCACCGCCTTTTTGGTGAGCGCGTTTTTGCCCAACCAGCTAGAAAACCCTCTTCCAATTACAAACATGCCCGAGCGCGCGCCCAAAGAGATGCGCAGGGGCGCAAAACTCTCTGTGCTGATCTTTGCTTTGGGGATTGTGGCGGTGGTGTTTTACGCCAGCGCGATCTCTAAAAATGTGGGCTGGATCAAGCCCGTAATTTTGCCACGCAACGATGCGATCATCGCCTTCATGCTCACCATAGCGGCTAGCATTGTGTTAGCGTGCAAAATTGATGCCAATGAGTTAGTGCATACCAGCACCTTTAAGGCGGGCTTGAGCGCGTGCGTGTGCGTGCTGGGCGTGGCGTGGCTGGGGGATACCTTTGTGAGGGGTTATATTGAACCCATCAGAGCCATCGCCTCTACTTGGCTCACCCACTACCCCTTTTTACTCGCCGTAGGCTTGTTTTTGACTAGCATGTTGCTGTATTCCCAAGCTGCCACCACCAAAGCCATTATCCCTAGCGTGATCATAGCTTTGGGGATCACCCCTGAGCACACCCAGCATGTCTATATCGTGGTGGCTTCCTTTGTAGCTGTTTCTGCGCTCTTTGTTTTGCCCACTTACCCTACCTTGCTAGGGGCTGTGCAGATGGATGACACGGGGAGCACGCGCATTGGTAAATACATCTTTGATCACCCGTTCTTTTTGCCCGGTTTATGTGTGGTGAGTTTGTCTGTGGGGTTGGGCTTTGGGCTAGCCCCTTTACTCATTTAAAGAGGGTTTAGGGGAGGGTTTAAAGAGCGATTCGAGCATGCTTAAACCGCTTTTGGTGGGGGTGGTGGGGGTGGTGGCTAGGACATCAAAATCAATATCGTAACCTGTGAGCATGCACGCTAGGCGCACATTGACTCCGCTTTTGCCAATGGCTTTACTCTTTTGATCCCCATGCAAAGTTACCAAAGCGTTTTTTTGCACCTTGTCTTCTAAGGGGGTTTGACTCAGTTCGATCTTGATGATTTGGGCGGGGGATAGGGCGTTGGCGATGTAAATTTCTGGCACTTCGTGGTAGTGCACGCAATCGATACTCTCATTGCAGAGTTCTTTGCTGATGGCGTTAATGCGCGTCCCTTTAACCCCCACAGTCGCGCCAATGGGGTCAATCTGGGCATTGTGTGAGCGCAAGGCAAGTTTAGCGCGATCGCCCGGAATGCGCGCGATCCCCATAATTTCAATTTCTTTATCGGCGATCTCAGGCACTTCTAAATGCAAGAGAGCTTCTAAAAACTTGGGCGTGGTCCTAGAGAGTTCTAAGATCAAGCCTTGCTTGCTAAAGCGCACACTCTTTAAAATCGCGCGCAAGGTGTCGCCCGCCTTGAAACTCTCTCCCTTGATACGGTTGCGCAGAGCTAATACCGCCTGCACGCCCTCGATCTCCACAAAGGTGTTCTGGTGCTTATCCACATCTAAAACCACGCCACGCACAATGGTGTTAAGCATGCCCTTGTATTTTTGGAAATATTGGTCTTCTAGGCTTCTTTGGATATTGTATTCCAAGTCCTTAAAAAGCGCGTTCACAGCACCGCGTTTCATGTCCTTTAAACTGATCTCATAATACACTAGATCGCTAGGCTTCAAAGAGGGGTCATCTTGCAGGGCTTTGCTCAAGGGTAGCGTGTTTGTGGGGTCTGATTCTAGCTTGGGATCGTCATCGGCGCACACTTCTACGGCATGCAATAGGGTAAAGTCCTTATTGTTATCATCAATGATAAAATTAGCCTGTGTGTCGATGGTGTTTTTTGCCACTTTCAAAATGCTATTTTTGACAACTTCTTTTACCATCTCTAAACCCAAGCCCTTTTCATAGGCGATCAATTCTACGATGTCCAAGATTTTTTCCATCTATGTCCTTAAAATGTGGGGATTTAATCAAAGTAGATAGGCGTAGTATAGCAAAATTCGGGTTAAAACCCCTTTGGGATCGATTAGCCATCGTGTTTTATAATGGGCAAAAGGATTGGAATGAAACAAATAGCTAGCGTGCGCGGTGCTTCGCGTAAACATTGGGTGGGCGATGGTTTTTATGTCAGCACCATGCTCAGTTATAACCACCAGCACGATCTTCACGATCCCTTTTTGCTTTTAGACTACAACCAGCCTTATTACTTTCAAGCAGGGGAAGTGCATGGGGTGGGCGAGCACCCCCATAGGGGTTTTGAAACGGTTACGCTTGTCTACCAAGGGGAGGTGGCGCATCGAGATTCGCATGGAGGCGGGGGCGTGATTGGGGCTGGCGATGTGCAATGGATGAGCGCGGGGTTAGGGGTGATGCACCAAGAATTCCACTCAGAGGCGTTTGCCAAAAGGGGCGGGGTGTTTGAGGCGGTGCAAATTTGGGTGAATTTACCCAAAGTCCATAAGATGATTCCCCCCAAATACCAAGCCATCCAAGCTAAGGATATTCCGGTGGTAAAGCTCAAGCAGAGTGCGCGCGCGCGCGTGATCGCTGGGGAATTAGAGGGGGTAGAAGGGATCGCGCGCACCTTTAGCCCTATTGGTATGTGGGATGTGTGTATGCATGCCAATAAGAGCTATGTCTTTGGCGTGCCAGAAACCTGTAATTTGGTGATCTTGGTATTGGAGGGGAGCGTGCTTATAGGGGAGCAGGAAGTTTCACAGGGGCATTTGGTGAGTTTTCAAAGGGGGGGATCTGGGGTAGAGATAAAGGCTAGGAGTGAAGCTAAATTGTTGATTTTAAGTGGCGAACCTTTAAATGAGAGTGTGATCGGGTATGGTCCCTTTGTGATGAATAGCCAAGCAGAGATCAAGCAGGCTATTTACGATTTGGAAAGGGGGGTGTTTGGGCAGATCGTGGGGGGCTGAAACCCTACTCCCGGATAAAGGCGCGGTGCTTCACTTTATAAGATTTGAAACCCATAAGTGAGGGTGAACATCAAATGGCTACGATCCGAGTCCACATTGCGGGGCAGGGGGAAGGCTCCCCATGAGCTACAATAGCCAATGCAGTAGCCCTTTTTGGTGATGTTGTTGTAATACTCTATTTTGAGATCGAATTCTAAATTGTATTTGCTCCAAAAGTAGTTGAGGAATAGGGCTAGGCTTTGTTCGTTGGCGCGCGGAGAACCTGTCAAACGCCCTAAGATCTTCCAAGTGAATCCCCGGTAGTGCGATCCAAAATACAAAAAGCCATTGAGCGCGTCCTTGCCTACAATGTTGTTAATCTCAGCGTCATAAATGCTATTAGTCCAGATGTTGTAACCCAAAGGGTCGCCATAAATCCCAATATCCCCATTGGCGTTGCCAATATTCTTATAGATACTGCCCCCAAAACTCCATTTATTGTAATAAAAGCGTGAGCGGAAGAATAGAGTTTGCCCGTCCTTACCCATGTTTTCTTGCTGGAAGAGAATGATGTCAGGTCCGCGCCCTGAGGGGGGGAAGAAGGGGAAAAAGCCCACGAAAGTGCCCACCCATCTAAAACCCTTGTCTTTGAAATTGGGATTAGTGTCGTAGGTGATATTGATTCCGGGGGCGTTCATGCGCCCAAAGATGGAGTAAAAATAGGGGTTGACTTTCCAGCCCTTCTTTTGGTAGCGCACTTCAGCGATCATCAAGGGTTTGCCGCTGGTGTAGTAACGCCCAAAGGGCCAAAACCAGTCGCTAGAGGCAGAGGCGCGCGCATCGGAGTAAAGCACGCGTAATTTGGTGTCCTTGTATTTGACATAGCCCTCCACGCCCTGACTAAAAGAAGTGAACCAATCGTAGTCAGAGAGTTCATAACGCCCTCCCTTGATCCCAAAAATACCCTTGTAGTCATAACTCAAATAAGCGTTATGCACCATAAAATAACGCGGTTTTTGCACATGCAAGCCACTGTGCCCGGCAAACCAACCGATGTATTCCCAAAATATCCCCCCATCATGCTGGTAATACTGCCCGGGTCCTCCGGGTTGACCCGGGGGGATATTATTGCCTTGATAAGCTGTGGAGTCGTAAGGCAGGGCTGAAGCCATGGCTCCCACTTCGGCGCGCAAACCCTTGTAAAGGTCTAAACTCAAATTCATCTCGGCTAAAAGAGAGGTGTAACTTCCGGTGGGGTAGATCAAACGCGCAGGGTTGTATTTTTGGTTATTGAAACCAAATTTGGTGTAGGTGCTTAACTTGCCCGTCAAACTCATGTCAAAGGCGGATAAACGCCCTAGAAATGCGAATAAAAACCCCAAAAGAAAGAGTGTTTTGTGCACGACAATCCGCCTTTAAGCTGTTTTTGCGATCAAAAGGCGATTATAGCAGATTCCGCCCCGCTTAAAAAGCGCAGGCAGACATCCCTTAGAAGCTGTAGCTGATATGGGTCATCAAGTGGCTGCGATCTTGAGCAACGGTGTTTCTGATATAGCCCACATTGGCAGGTCCTTGTGCGAACGCGCTAGAGGAGAAAAGCCCGGTGTTGATGTCTAGGGGCTGACCGTATTTACTCAAGTAGCCCACGCCCGGGTTATAGCCCGCGCGGATGACTTGCAAGAACCATTCGAGTTTGATCCCCGCTTTGATGTGTTTGCCAAATTGGTAGTCTAGATACAAGGCTAGGGCTTGACCATCTGCGCGCGGAGATGTGGTGTAACGCTCCGCTAGCTCCCAGTCAAATTTTCCATAAACACCCCCGACTTTTGCGTAAAGCGTTAGAGCGTCCGCAGCGGTGATGTTGTTGATGCTGGCAAACCCTAGCGAGTAGATACCACCCGTCCATTGTTCCACACCATCGATGGCAACGGGGTTACCATAGGTCCCGATATTTGGGTTGGGGTTACCTAGGGCGTAGTAGACACCAAAGGAGGCGTTGTGGTTATTGAAGTCAAAGCGTTGTTTGAAGAGCAAGACCGCCCCACCGGGTCCTTGCAACCCGCGCCATTGCCCTTGATCTAAGAAAGGGTCCCAAGTGTTATAACGCGCGGGAGCATAACGCCCAAAACTAGCGTTATCCCATTGGTAGACATACATGCCATAGAAAGTGGTTTGCGATCTAAAGCCCCGCCCATCAAAATCCGGGTTGGTGTCATAATAGATCTTCACTTCGGGTGCGGTGAACACCTGCGGGGAGAACCACACATGGGGGTGGACATAGAAATGTTTGTTCACTTGGTAGATAAACCCGATCTTGTGCTGACCCCAAGGCTTTTCGCGGTAGATAGGGAACATCCATTGCCCATCAGCGATACCACGGCCCCAGGAGCTAAACACTTGGAAAGTCAGTTTGTTGGTCAGCTTGAACATCCCATAAAAGCCCTGTGTGAGTTGGTAGAACCAGTCGACCATTTGTATTTGGGTGGTGTCATAACGCCCAAAGATCATCCACACCCTATCGCTTTTATACTGGATATTAGCCTTGTAGATTTCATAGCGGCGCGACTGCCCCGGGGTATAAGCGCTAGCTGGGTAGTAGTTGGGGAACAAGCCATTCCACTCGCCCATAAACATATAGCCAATCCCCCTAGGATCGGCGATGCCCCCGGGCTGGTATTGGTTGGCATAAGGACCGCCCGTAACGATGGACGAACAGAATTGACCGCCTGCAGTGCTACATTGGTTTGCGTATTGTTCCCATTGCTTCCACAACGCTGGATCGGAAGACTTGACATCTGTCGCATAACGATCGTAGCGCGTGCCATCGTAGGGCATACCCCCTAGCGCGCCTCCCACAGTGGCACTCCAACCCTTGCCCAAGTGCAAGGTGCCCTCTAGCTTACCGGTGAGCTCCACAAAAGTGCCCGTGGGGTAGATTCCCTTGATAGGATTGATGGGAGAAGTGTTAAAGCCCACTTTAGAGAAGTTGATGAGATCCCCATGCACCTCGTAGCTCAAAGCGTCTAAAGCGCACACCCCTAAGGACGAGGACGCGACAAGAGCCGGGACAACCCTACTCAGCCCCAAAGCGCGGAGCCACCCGTCCCTCTGCCCCTTTTGTTGATGATTGATTGTTACTTCCATGTTACACTCCCTTTCAAATAGCTTAATAAAGATTGCCTTGTTTAAAAGACCTGTTTAAAACACGCGTCCTTGTGCGCGCATTGTAATATTTTTTTTCTTAAAGATACCCTAGTTTCTACCTTTTTCTCCCTGCTTGAGAACATTATGTGATCTTTTTCACCCATTGCCCCACCTAGAACTTCAAAGTGATGTTAGTCATCAGGTGGCTTCGATCTTGGTAGTTGGCTTGGTAGGCGGGGTCGTTGAAATGGGGCAGACCAAAGTAACCCACGCGGTAGCCTTGATGGATTTGCACCCCATAATACTCAATTTTAAAGTGCAAAAACACAGAGGGGCTAAAGGCGTAGTCTAAACTCAGGGCGGCGGAGTATTCATTAGCCCGCCCGCGGTGCCCTTGGGCATCTTTATTGGCATTGCTCACGCGCCCAAAGATATGCCAAGCGAATTTTTTATACACACTCCCCACAGAGCCATAAATGGTTGTGGTGTTGGCGTTAATCATCGCGTCAGCCAACCCGTCAAACCCGGTATTATCCCAGAAATCATAAGCCACGATCCCATAAATATCATTGACATAAGAGGTGTTATTCCCCATGGGCATGGTATGGTAACCGATGATCGCATCTGAGTTGCCAAAGGTGTTATAGAATCCTAAAATGTAGGTGAATTTGTTCCAGCGAAAAATTTGGCGGATATTCAAAGTTACCCCGTATTTGCCCATGCGTGATCCAAAGTGCGCGCTGTCCCAAATGCTATAGAGCCCGGTTTGGGGATCATACCAGCCCGAGTTATAAACCGGGATTGTTACCATCAGCAAGGTTTGGGAGCGAAACCCCACTTGCTGGAAATTCCTATTGGTGTCATAAACGAGCTTAAAACCCGGTGCGTTGTAGGTTTTGGGCGCAAAGTAGTAGTAAACTTCCGCGCTCAAGCCTCCATGATCGTAGGTTGCGCTAATCCCATGCCAGCCGTAGTTGATGAATTTGCCATTTTTTTGCAAATAAGGCACAACGGCATAGAATTGGTAAATCCAAGAGTTAAACGCCAAACCCCGCCCAAAAGAGCTCCACCACCACAATTTGAGATTCTTCATGGGTCTGTAGTAAAGCTCCCAGCCTTGGTTAGACCCGCTCATCAGGTCAATATTGGCTGCGTAACGCCCCAACTTCACCCCAAAGATGTTTTTATACTCGTAATCTAAATACGCCGTGTCTAGCACATAGGGGCGCGCGTTGTAAGCCCCGGATTTGCTAGGTCCTTCATAATCCGGTCCAAAATACTTATTGAAGAAGTAGCCATGCCAGCCCCCAATGAAGTTGTAGACATCAGAGCCAAAGAGTTTGCCATTAGACTCGTCTATGAGATACTTAGTTGAGTTATAGGGCACTCCAGCCATCTCCCCACCTAAGTAAAAATTGAGTTTGTGGTTAGCCGTGTGCTTGGGCAGTAGACCTACGCGCACTTGGGCGATCCCGGCTACATCTACAAAGCTCTCTGTGGGGTAAATGCCCTTAGCTGAATTGAGGCGGGAGTGGTTAAAGCCGATCTTAGAGAAAGTGTCTAGGTGCCCGCTAAAACTATAATCAAATGCGTGTAAAAAATACACACATAACAGCCCCCATAGACTAAAAAGGCGCATCAACGCCATTTGTGTTCCCTTGGTTAGTTGGTTTATCATAGTAACTCCTTTAATATCTTGTTACCATAGAAGGTTTTTTTAGTCAAAAATTTTACAGGCATGCCACTCCATTGTGTTACCAAAATACTTAGAATTGTGCTTTTAAAGAGGTCATGATATAACTGCGATCTTGAGTGTTAGGAGCAAAGTTGGGGTTATTTGGGTTATAAGCCCCATTGTAGCCCACCTTATAGCCCCTATGCGTGCTCACTTCATGGTAAACCAAGCGTATATCGCTGGTGAAGTAACGACTCCATTTGATCCCAATATTAAAGGATAGAGTTTGTTCGTTGGCTCTAGGGGAATAGGTGAGCTTACCCAACATCCCCCAAGAGAGTCGCCTATACACCCCTCCCCCAAAGGCGTAAATGGTGATCGCATTGGGTGCAAGCATATTGTCCATTAACCCCCCATAGACGCTATTATCCCGGTAATCTATGGCAATGGGGCTTCCATACCAGTTAATTTTGGCGTTCGCGTTGCCGATATTTTGGAAATAACCCACTCCAAAGTTGAACTGGTTGTAGTCAAAGCGTTGTTGGAAATACAAACTCGCCCCCCAAGACCCCAAAGCAGAACCCCTAAAGTAGTCGTTGTAAAGATGGGGGCTATAAACCGGAAAGATCGCCACAAATTCGCTCAAGGATTTAAACCCCACCCCCTCGAATTTGGGGTTGCTATTGTAGTGGAATTTAAAACCGGGAGTTACATAGGTGTTAGGGGAGAAATACACAAAGGGATCAAAGAACACATAGGGGTTCTCATAAGTCAGCCCAAAGGCGTGGATGCCTAGGTTAATGGGTTTGCCCTCTTTAGTGGTGGTGGTTACTGGGGCATACCAATCGCGCACAAATTCCCCCACCGCCAAAGAACGCCCAAAGGAGCTAAACCACCTAGTCCGCAGGTGTTTCAAAAGCTGGTAAGAGATTTCAAAACCCTCTGTATAACCGCTCATAAAGGTTGCTTTGGCTAAATACCTGCCCGCTAGAATTGTGAGGGTTTTGCCATAGTCGTAGCGCAAATACGCGCTATAGAGCACATAGGGGCGCACACGCCGATCTGACTCCACATTGGAACTCTTCCATGGGGCATCGCCCAAATACCCCCACCACCTGCCTATGTAATAAAACACCTTAGAGCCATAAACCTGCCCGGTGCTTTGATCCACCAAATAGCGCGTGCTATCGTAAGCCACCCCCCCCAAAGCCCCCCCCAAACCGCTACTAATTTTGTGCATGCTTTTGTTAAACAAGGTCGCGTCCACTTGGGTTTTTAAAGTCATAGCCACAAAGGTTTCTGTGGGGTAGATTCCCTTTTGGGAGTTGATAGCAGAGTGGTTAAAACCCACTTTGGAAAAAGACTCCATCATCCCACTCAATTTATAATCAAACCCCCATAAGAATCCCCCCTTTAGCATGGACACCAAAACTAGCGCGCGGGCAAGCTGGCGCATCGCACTACAGACTTACCTTAATTTCTGTAAAGATATGGCTTCTGTCTTGATCGGTGGCTGGCTGGCTATCCAAGCGGGGACCATTCCAACCCATTTTATAGCCTTGGTGCATCCCCACATTGTAATACTCTACTTTGATGTCCGCGTAGAAGTGTTTAGAAAACTCATAACCCAAGTTGAAAGAAAACACCTGTTCATCTGCCCTAGGTCCATAGGTGAGTCGCCCCAAACAACCCCATAAGAAACGCCCATGCACACCCCCCCCAAAGAGAAAGGCGGTAAAAGCGTCCGCGTCCATCATGTAAGAGAGGGAGTTAATGGTGTTGGCATATACGCTATTGGTCCAAAAGTCAAAACCCAAACGGCTCCCGTGGTAGCCAATCATCCAGTTGGCGTTCCCAAAACTCTTGTAAATCCCGCCCCCAAAGTTGTAGTTATTGTAGTCAAAGCGTTGTTTGATCATCAAGCTATGCGCGTTCTTTTTAGAGAGCATGCCAAACTGGTAAGTGTCCCAAAAACGCTTGGCATAAAAGGGGTTTAAAACCGTGATGTCGGTTTGGGATCGCCAGCCCAAGCCTTTGAAGTCTGGCTTGCTATCATAGAGGATTGTGAAGTTAGGGTCGTATTCATTATTGGGTGAGAAGTAGACAAAGGGCACAATACTAAGCCCCTTATACTGCCAAGTGATATAGAAGGCATGCACCCCCGGGTTGATCTGCTTGCCATTAGCCAAAGTGTAGGTTTTAGGTGAGTAGAAATTATAAAGCCACTCATTATAGGCAAAGCCCCGCCCAAAGGAGCTAAACCACCAAAATTTAAAATTCTTAACCTTAAGGGTCATATCAAGCCCTTGGGTGTAACCACTCATGTAGTCTGCCGGGGATTCATAGCGTCCCCCCCTAAAGCGGAAAATGTCCTTATAGGAGTAGTCGAGATAAGCGTTGTAGATGACATAATGTCTAGAGTTGTCGGCATAACCCTGCGCGCAACTCTCATGGGTTTGATCGGAAAGGGCGGTGAGCTGGGCTTGGGTCATGCTCTGCCCTTGGGCATAACTACTCACCCCATTGCTCAAACTGCACTGTGCCCAAGGCTTTTGCCCCACCAGCCCACCCCAGTAGCCAAAGTAGTTCCAAGCCATATCCCCATAGGGTTTACCGGTGGCTTGTTGATGAGCCCGCGCGTGCCATCATAGATCAACCCCCCTCCCATACCCCCCAAACTCCCCGAGAGGTGATGCCCGGCCGCAGTCGCGCTTTTAGAGAGCAATTCTGGGAAATCTAGTTGTAAATACGCCACCACGGTTACAAAGGTTTCTGTAGGATAAAGCCCTTTGTTAGTGTTGATAGGTTTGTTATTGAAACCCACTTTGGAAAAGGATTCCGCCCCTGCCTTAAACTTGGCAAAAGACTCTAAATTGCGCCAATCCAGCGCGTCCACTTCGCCCAATAACCCCAATGCGGCTACCAAACTCTTGGATAGCAAAGCGATCTTCTTCAATGCTTGCCCCTTGTATGATGTAGGGAATGTTTGGGCGCGCGCTTTAAGTGCGCTTACCTTACATTGATTTTAACATGCTAGGCGTGAATTTTCTCTTAGTTTGCGTTTTTCAAGAAAAGACACCCCTAAAAGCCCTAGAAAGTGGCAATCAAGTTGGTGGTCAAGTCGCTGCGATCTTGATACCCACCCTGACAGCCGGTGGTGCAAAGTCCATTCAAGCCCGCTTGATAACCCTTGTTGGTGTGGATTCCATAGTAGGCAAGGGTGATCGCCCCACTGAGGATTTTATTAAAGGTGTAACCCAAGCGCAGGGTAACGCGCCCCTCATAGGACACCGGCGCGCTACTCCATTGCCATTGCATCTCCCAGCTGAAAGTGTCTTTAAAATGCCTGCCCCCATACCCAAAGTTGCCCGTAACCGCATCCGCCTTCATCGCCGTGCCCGATCCGCCCGCATACAAGCTATTGCCCCCCAGTAACACCCCAACAGGGTTACCCATGTTGCCCACTTTGAAATTGGGGTTTTGGAAGTTCTTGTAGAAAGTGCCCGCGATGAAAAATTCGTTGAAATCAAAGCGTTGTTTGATGGCTAGACTTTGCCCGGATTGGGTGGCTGGGGTGTCATAGGAGTAGTTGCGCGCGCCCTTGCTATTGAACACCACCCAAGGGTAGTAGGTGGGGAAGAATAAGAGCAATTCGGTTTGGGAGCGAAAACCTCTTCTAGAGAAGTTGGGGTTAGTGTCCCAAGTTAGCTTCACCCCCGGAGCGTTGAAGATCTTAGGCGAAAAGTAAAAGAAACCCTCCATTAAGAGTTTATTCCATTGGTAGTTGACCTGCACGGCATGCGTCCCTAAGAGCACGGGCGCGCCATGTTTATCCCAGCCCCCTTGGGCGTTTTTGGTGTAATTGCCCGTGTAGGTAGGGCGCGCGGCATACCAGTCCATGATAAAAGAGCCGTACGCAAACGCCCGCCCAAAAGAGCTAAACCACATTAAGCGGAAATCCTTAGTCCCTCCATAGACCTCAAAACCCTGAGTTTGTGCGCTACGATAGGACATGCGGGATTTATAACGCCCCCCCTTGAACCCAAAGTAATCTTTGTATTTATACTCGATGAAAGCCTCGCTAAAGACATAGTTGCGCACGGCTTTAGCAAATTTGGCGTTCTTGGTGGGCAGATCATCATCATCCAAGATATTGACATAGCCCCCCATAAAACCATTGTAATACCCAAAGTAGTCATGCACCACAGAGCCTCCGGGGAGAAACCTCGTGCCATCGTAGAGCACGCCCCCCACCATCCCCCCTACTTGGATCAAGGTCTGGTGGGGGGAATTTTTAGGAGTCAAATCCAGCTTGAGATTCAAATAACCTGTGATCGTGGCGTAGGTAGGAGTGGGGTAGATTCCCTTTGCTCGATCCATTTTGTTGTTGTTAAAACCAATGGTGGCAGATTGATCGGCAAAGCCTCCGATTTTATAGCTAAAGCCCTGTAAAGAGCCTGTCGCCAACGCCAAAGAACCCAAGAGGACTAGAAGAGAAGTCCTAGGGGGGGGTTGTTTGAAAAAACGCGATCCCTGTGGCATGTCGCCTCCTACAATTGAGATTTAAAAAATATTGCATTAAAACCCATTTGATTACAAATGGTTTACCTTAATGTAACTAAAAAATTGTAGGATAGCCTTTATTTGTGCGTATGCTTCGCATTTTCAGCGATAAAAATAGACCAAATGCTACATAAAGCAACAATTGGCGGGCTCTTATGGGCTATTTGAGTCCTTGAGCGCGTGTAAACTCTAGGGCTTCTTGTAGGCTGGCTTGGTTGGTGATACTCAAAGTAGGTTTGGAGCTCAGGCGTTTGTTGAGACTCTGTAGCACGCTTGTGCCAAACTCTAAATAATAGCGGGCATGTTCCTCACAGAGTTGCAAACACGCGTCATAGCGCACGGGTTGCACCAACTGCACCCCCAGACACTTGAGTGCCTCTGCTTTAGAGCGGTATAACAAGGCGTTAGCGTTAGAAACCACGCCAAAGTCATAGTTATCCTCCAAACTCTGGGCTAGGAGCGCGCTAAAATCCTCTAGCATGGGGGCTAAAATTTCACAATGACTCACCACGCTCATGGGCAATAAGACCAACTTTTTAGCCCCTAAATCCTTAGCTTGCAGGGCGCATAGCACTTCTTTAGCTCCAGCCAACACGATTTGAGAGCCATTAAAATTAGCCGCATACAGCACGCGCCCCTGCGATCTAGCTTGGGCGCAAAAATCCAATAGAGGCTCTTTAGACGCGCCTAAAACAGCCAACATGCCTAATTCTTGGGGGTTTTGCGCGCACACGCGCTCCATCAAACGCCCCCGCTCAAACACGAGTTTTAACCCCTTGGCTAGACTGAGTGCCCCACTAGCCCCATTAGCGCTAATTTCGCCCAAAGAATGCCCTAACCCAGCACTAATTGGCAACGCTCCCACCTCTGCTTTAAAGACTCTAAAAGCCACCATAGAAACCAAAAACAGCGCGCTTTGGGTGTAGGGGCTTTGGTTGAGTCGCGCATCTTGCTCCCATAGCAATGCCTGCATGTCCGTTTGCAAGACATCGCTAGCTTCTTCAAACATCTCCCTAGCCAAACTAAAATGCGCGCAAAAATCCTTGCCCATCCCCACTTGTTGCGCGCCTTGCCCGCCAAATAACGCCACTGCCATTGTGATCCTTTTTTAGAAGAAATTGTAGCCTAAAAATACCAAGTGTGGGAGAGAAAGATACTATAATCGCGCACAAATTTAGAACCGATCTCGCCATCAAGTGGGACCTTAAACCCAAACTCCACAGAAACATCATGGTAGAGAATAACCGTTTGGAAACGCACACCCACTTGGGCGAAGATTCTAAAAAAGGTATGCCTAAAGCGCAAACTGGTAAAGGAGCGGTAGTTTTCGATCAAAAAATTGCGCGAAAAACGCGAAGTCGTCCAAGTGTTACCCCCTACCATCATGCCATAGAATAGCCCCCACACATTCAAGGGGTTTTTATGGTATTCCACCACCAAATCCCCCCCCACTCCGTAAGTAAACATATTGGTTTCTATATTGCTATTTTTATCCAACATCACAAAACCATAATCTAAAAAGCCATAATAGCGGGTGTAAAACCAACGATCTAGGGGGTTGTATTCGTAACCAAAAAGGATACTCGCCCCCTCAATGGTGCGGTAATGCCTTTGTAAAGTGCCATTAGCACTCAGGGTATAAAAGTGCATCTGCCCCACCTGGTATTGGCTAAGCAGGAAAGTGCGACTCTTAGCAGCATGCAAATGGAGAGCAAAAAGCCCCCACACTCCCATAAAGCACAGAAGACGCGCGAAAATACCCGCTCCTAGTAATTGTGGTTGAGCGGTGAGCTCAAATTGTCTTCGTGGTTGTTCCAATTTTGCAAAACATTATTATTCTGCGGGGTATACATAGGACCTGTGGGCTGTTCAGCATTTTGAATCGCGTCTTCCACGCTGATAATTCGATCCACCTTTTGGGTGGTTTTGGCATCGTCAATGCGGTGTTCTAAGCCCTCTATGGCACTATCTTGCTTCACCACATTTTGGGGCTTGAGTTTTTGGGCGACTCCGGTTTGGGGCGCGTTTTGGGGGTGGGACTTGCTAGACCTTGGGGTATCCTTGCACCCCACCAATAAGCCCAAACAACCTAAGATGAGGGCACAAGATTGCAACAAGTTTAACATCGCATATCCTTCATTTTTGGGCTATAATAGCATGCTTGAGGTAAGAAAAGACTAACTAGGTGTGTTGGTGGCTAGATTAGATAGCAAACTGGATTTAGGCGTAGGGCTTTGCTTGGTAGATTTTTTAGAACTCGTGTTGCACCCCCCCAAGGGGTATAGCATTTACATGCTTTTAGAAAATCTCCAGCCAAACCAACAAGGTTGCCTAGAAGTGCAGTATTTGGGCATGAGTGCGGCTAAAGTGCTCAAAGTGCGCGCCCTAGCCCTAGCCTTCCAGCGCGAGATTGAATTAGTCTGCTTTAATTACTCTGCTTACCACACCCAAGTCCTCTCCCAAAAGCGTTACTTCGTCTATGGCAAGATTAGCCACAACAACTACACCGGCGCGCTCCAAATCACCCAGCCCCAAGTGATCCAAAACCCCCAAAGCATCGCCTTGTACTTCAAACAAGAAGCCAAATACACCCGCGCTTTCAAAGCC
Organism: Helicobacter sp. L8; assembly: GCF_003660355.1. NCBI lineage: Bacteria > Pseudomonadati > Campylobacterota > Epsilonproteobacteria > Campylobacterales > Helicobacteraceae > Helicobacter > Helicobacter sp. L8. The sequence continues at coordinate 10,165 of NZ_QXQR01000007.1, read as the reverse complement.
CAAAAAGCCATTAAAAATTATTCTAATTTTGTGCGCCAAGTCTTGAGTGTAGACAATCTTGCCAAATTAGCCCTAGTGGGCGTATCCCAAGAGATGATCCAAGACATCAGTCTACTCTTCCATCCCACTTTAGAATTTGTGCGCGCCTTTGATGCCCATAAAGGCATTTTTGGCAAATACCTAGAGGCGCTCAAATTTATCGAGGCGCTGGTTTATATGTTGCGCTTGAGTGGCAAAAAATGGGAGTTTCCTAGTAAATTTGCCGGGCATGCCAATACCCAAGCTCTTCAAGAGTTTATCCAAACCCTACCCTTCGATCTCACCTGCGATCAAGAACGCGCGATCGCTAGTATCCAAGAGGACATGCAAGGGGAATTAGCTAGCAAGCGTCTAGTGATGGGTGATGTGGGTTGTGGTAAAACGATGGTGATTCTAGCCAGTGTGGCTTTAGCTGCGCCCTATAAAAGCCTTTTAATGGCACCCACTAGCATCTTAGCTAAACAACTCTATGAAGAGGCGCGCAAATTCTTGCCTCCCTATATCAAAGTGGCATTACTCTTGGGGGGGTATACCCCCAAGAAAGCCTTGCAAACCCTGCAAGAAGCGACCTTTATCATCGGCACAACCACCCTTTTATACGCGCCCTTGGACATGTCTCAAGTCGCTCTAGTGCTCAGTGATGAACAACACCGCTTTGGGACTAAACAACGCCATGATCTAGAACAGCGCGCGCGTATGGGGTTTGCAGATGGTTTTGTGCACAAGCCCCATTATCTGCAATTCTCTGCTACCCCCATCCCCAGAACCCTAGCGATGATGGGCGCAAAATTTGTCAAAACCACTCTCATTAAAGACAAACCTTACCACAAAGACATCGCCACTCACTTGATTGATAAAACCCACTTCAACGCCCTATTAAACCATATCCACCAAGAGATCGCCCAAGATAAACAAGTCGTCATCATCTATCCCCTTGTAGAAGAGAGCACGCGCGCCACTTATATGCCCCTCAAACAGGGTGCGCTTTATTGGCAAAAACACTTTGAAAAAGTCTATATCACCAGCGGAAAAGACACGGATAAAGAGGAAGTGTTGGAAGAGTTTGCCAAAGCGGGCAATATTTTACTCACCACCACCCTTATAGAAGTGGGGATCAGCCTGCCTAAACTCTCTAGCATCGTGATTGTGGGAGCGGAACGCTTGGGGTTAGCCACCCTGCACCAACTCAGGGGCAGGGTCGCGCGCTTGGGCGGTAAAGGCTATTGTTTTTTATTCACGCATAACACTGATAACCCCCGTTTACAGGAATTTAGCAAAACCCTAGATGGGTTTGAGATTGCTAATTTAGATCTCAAATACCGCGATTCGGGGGATTTATTGCAGGGCACACAACAGAGCGGGGCGCATTTTAGCTATTTAGATTTGAGCGCCGATCAAGCCCTCATCACCCAAGCAAGCGCGCTATTTTAGTCCATTTCATTAGCCGACTTCGCTAGAAACTATGCTATACTCAAGCCTTTTAAACTAGATTGAGGAGTGTGCATGGATGTTGGCATGCAACAAGGCTACGCCAAATCTGTTGGGGTAGCAAGGGGGGAGGTCGCGGAGTATGACTACTCTATAGCGCGCCTTTTCATTATCGCCATGATCGCCTTTGGGGTCATTGGCATGGTGATTGGCGTGATCTTGGCGTTCCAGCTGGCTTTTCCTAAACTCAATTACATCGCCGGAGAGTATAGTATCTTTGGGCGTTTGCGCCCCCTCCACACCAATGGGGTCATCTATGGCTTCACTTTGGGGGGTATTTGGGCGAGCTGGTATTATATCGGGCAAAGGGTCTTGAAGATCACCTACCACGACCACCCGTTTTTAAAGATGGTGGGCTATTTGCATTTTTGGGTGTGGATTGCGGCGTTGGTGGCGGGTGTAGTGAGCTTGCTTGCGGGCATCACCCAAAGTAAAGAATACGCCGAACTAGCTTGGCCTATTGATATTTTGGTGGTGATCGTGTGGGTGCTTTGGGGGGTTAGCATGTTTGGGAGCATGGGGGTTAGGCGCGAAAATACGATCTATGTATCCCTGTGGTATTACATCGCCACTTATGTGGGGATCGCCGTGCTGTATATCTTCAACAATCTTTCTATCCCTACCTACTTTGTGGCAAACATGGGGAGTGTGTGGCATTCCATTTCGCTTTATGCGGGCAGTAATGACGCGTTGGTGCAGTGGTGGTGGGGGCATAATGCGGTGGCCTTTGTCTTCACCAGCGGGGTGATTGGCACGATCTATTACTTCTTGCCCAAGGAAAGCGGACAACCTATTTTCTCTTACAAGCTCACCTTGTTTTCTTTTTGGAGTTTGATGTTTGTCTACATCTGGGCGGGTGGACACCACTTGATTTACTCCACCGTGCCTGATTGGGTGCAAACCCTCTCCTCTGTTTTTTCGGTGATCTTGATTTTGCCCTCTTGGGGGACAGCTATCAACATGCTACTCACTCTTAGAGGACAATGGCATCAACTCAAAGAATCGCCCTTGATCAAGTTTTTGGTCTTGGCTAGCACCTTTTACATGCTCTCCACCTTAGAAGGCTCCATCCAAGCGATCCGCTCTGTTAACGCGCTCGCCCACTTTACCGATTGGATCATCGGGCATGTGCATGACGGCGTGTTGGGCTGGGTGGGCTTTACAATGATCGCAGCGGTCTACCACATGGTGCCCCGCGTCTTCAAAAGAGAGTTGTATTCGGCTAAATTGATGGATGTGCAATTTTGGCTCATGACCTTGGGGATTGTGCTCTACTTCTCCTCCATGTGGGTGGCGGGCATCACACAGGGCATGATGTGGCGCGATGTGGATCAATACGGCAATTTAGTCTACCAATTCATCGACACCGTGCGGGTGTTGATCCCCTACTATGTGATTAGGGGTATAGGGGGTAGTTTGTATCTAGTTGGGTTCTTCATCTTCCTTTACAATGTGTTGATGACGATCCAAAAAGGGCGTGTGTTGGAGAAAGAACCCGCTTACGCCACACCTATGGGTGTGCGCTAAGGAGTAGCCATGTTTGATTTCCTAGAAAAAAACCCGTTCTTTTTTACTCTAGCTTTCGTGGTTGCCTTTGCCATTGCGGGGATTGTAGAGATTCTGCCTAACTTCTTCAAGTCGGCTAGACCCATTGAGGGGCTAAAACCCTATAGCATTTTAGAAACCGCCGGACGGCAGGTTTACATCAAAGAGGGGTGCTATAATTGCCACTCCCAGCTTATCCGCCCTTTTCAAGCAGAAGTGCAACGCTATGGGGCTTATAGCTTGAGTGGGGAATACGCTTACGATCGCCCCTTTCTATGGGGTTCTAGACGCATTGGACCGGATTTGCACCGCGTGGGTGATGTGCGCACCACCGCTTGGCATGAAAAACACATGTTGGAGCCCACTAGCGTGGTGCCCGGAAGTATTATGCCCGCCTACAAACATCTCTTTGTCAAAGATAGCGATTTTGACACCGCCTATGCGGAGGCTTACGCAGAGAAAAAAATCTTTGGCGTGCCCTATGACACCCCCAATGGAGTCAAGCTAGGCGATATTAAAGAGGCTAAGAAGCTCTTCTTAGAAGAGGCAAAAGCCATCGTAGACAACATGCAAAACCCCCAAATCGCCCAAGCTCTCAAGGAAGGGCGGGTTAAGGAGATTGTAGCCTTGATCGCCTATTTGAACAGCTTAGGGCAGTCTAGGATCGCCCACTCCACCCCCACTAAGGAGAATCATTGATGGATTTAGACACAATTAGAGGGCTTGCCTATGTCTTTTTTACAATCCTCTTCACGCTGTTTCTCTACGCCTACATCGTTAGCATGTATGTGAAAGACAAAAAGGGCATCACGGATTACGAACGCTATAGCCAACTCGCGCTCCAAGATGAGCTCCACGATGCGCCCATAGAACCCCGCCCATCTCTAAATCCGCACAAAAGAGGCTAATATGGATATTTTGAAAGACCATATCAATTTGTTTGCGCTAGGGGCAGCCCTAGTGATCTTGGTGCTCACTTTGAGCATGAGCTCCTCTTTATTCAAGGCGATGCGTGAGAAGACTAGTGGGGGCAATCTTTACAATGGGGGACACCAATACGATGGGATCGCTGAGTTTTTAAACAATATCCCCTCTGGATGGATCATCAGCTTTTTAGCCATCATTGTGTGGGGTGTGTGGTATATTTTTCTTGGCTATCCGCTTTTCAATTACTCCCAAATTGGGGAATACAATAAAGAGATCGCCAAGTATAACCACAATTTTGAAGCGCGTTGGAAAAATTTGAGCGCTAAAGATTTGGAGCAAATGGGGCAGGGAATCTTTTTGGTGCAATGCTCACAATGCCATGGTCTAGAGGCGACCGGTTTAGATAACACCGCGCGTAATTTAGTGAATTGGGGTAAGGAGGCTGGGATTATGGAGATCATCAAACAGGGTTCTGTGGGCTTGGGTTATCAGGCTGTGGAGATGCCTCCCCTTGAAATGAGCGATGAGGACGCTAAAGCGGTTGCTAGCTATGTGATGGGAAAAATCTCTGATCTCAAGCACACCAGCAACCCGCAGTTGGTGCAAAAAGGTGAGACGATCTTTGCAAACATGTGCGCAAGTTGCCATGGGGCAGATGGCAAGGGGCAGGGTGGCATGGCGGCGGATTTAACCCACTATGGCACACAGGTGTTCCTCAAAGAGGTTCTGGACAAGGGTAAAAAGGGGCATATTGGGGAGATGCCTAGCTTTGCTTACCGGCATTTCAACGATATTCAGGTGCGCGCGCTCGCCCACTACATCCAGTCTTTGCGAGGAGAGGAATGATGAAATGGCTCAATGGTTTGTTGGGGTATTGGCTTGTGGTGGTGGTGCTCTTGGGCGTGGTGGCTTTTCTTGGCTTTAAGGCGGTGCGCATCCAGCAAGAAGAGGCCACACATTACTACAAGTTAGACACGGGCAAGATTCAAATGTTTGAAAAAGATCGCCAATTCTATCAGAGTAAGGAATAACATGTTTACGGGTATGGAAAAATTGCTAGGGTTGTTTCTCATCATCTTGTTTGTCATCTCAGTGGTGCTTTACTTCATTAAACCTACTTTCTTGTTTGCGGTTTAAGTGGGGCGCGCGCTTAGGCTGGTGCTCTTGCTATGGGGGGGGCTTTTAGCCGACCCGGGCTTTGTGCGTGGCAATGTGGCTTTGCACCTTGTGCCTAAGAGTGTGGCGTTAGTGCAACGCGTTTCTGCAGAATTGCAAGAAAAAACCGGGGTTTCTTTGGTGTTGTTTGTCGTAGATACAGGCTTGCAAGACAAGCAGGCGCGCTTAGATTACCAGCAGGCGCGCTTAAAAGAGTTAAAAAGTCCTTTTGTAGCGTTCTTTGCCTATTTTCAAGCCCAAAAAATTGCCATTGTTACCAATCCTGCCGATTTACTCAGCGTGGATCAGATATTTTTTGAGCGCATCGCGCCCTTTTTACCTAAGAAATGGGGAGATGATATGCAAGAGAACAACGCCCGCTTTTCCTTTGCCCTACTCAATGGTTACACCTACATGGCTGATGCGATCGCGCAAAAATACCGTGTGCATTTGCAAAACAATATCCAAGAAGAAAACCATAATAGTCTCATCAAAACAACGCTCTATGTCTTGCTCTGTTCTCTCTTAGCATTGTTTTTCTATGCTTATTTCTTTGGGAGAAACCATGAACGCTAGAGAAAAGAATTATTGGCCCTTGGGAATTTTAGCCATACTTTTGCTAGGGGTGGTTTTGGTGAGCGCGCTAGTGGTTGTTGCCATTAAGAACACCCCCCAAGACGACAACTCTTATTTAGAAAAACACACTTTCACAGACGCGCATATCAACACCATGCTAGCCCATTACCGCGCCTTCTTGCAAAATTACGATCTTGTGTTGTTGAGTCAAGATCAAAGTCTAACCCCTCTATTTCCCTATTATCTCACCCAAAGCACACCCACACTTTGGTTGCGCTTGCGCCATAATCAGGTGCGTATTGTGGTGGAAAAACTCCAGTCCCAAGCCCCCCCCTTAGAATTGTCCGTGCTTCTCATCAGGGGTAGGGATCACCTACAGCCTTTTAGAGAGCCCGAATGTGTGGAGAACACTAAACAGATTACCTGCCAGCTACACCCCTTTAATTTACCCTCAGAGGGGCATTACAAGATTCTCATTCGAGCGCGCTTTCAAGGGGAGAATATCCCCTTAATTCAGCCTGCTTATGCGCGCCCTAAAAAGTGAAAGTGTAATTGATATACCAAGAGTAAAGACGGCGGATATAGAGATTGCCATCGTTCTTGGTTTTCAAGAAGGGGTTTTTCTTCATCATGGGGAATTTGACCCCAGCCTCAATACTGCTGTGCTTTAGCAAGCGCACCCTACCCCCGACATTGAACAAGAATTGGAAGTTCGTAGGTTTTTTATCCAACCCCACATAAGTTAGGGCGACATCTTTAAAATCGGGCGTGGCTAAAATCCACGAATTGCCCGCAAATTGGATGCCCCCCACCACCCCTAAAGCCATCGCTTTGTTATTGATCACATTGAGCACAACATCTGCCCCTGCACCATAGGTGAGCATATTGGGGGCAATAGGCTTATTGCTCCCTATCAATTCCTGCAAGATACCCATGACATTGAGCTGGCAATTAGGTAAGCCCACATTGGGCAAACCGGGGGGGAGTCCAGGAATGGTAGGTGGCACAGGGATTGGCGGCACGGGAGGGGGTGTGGTGGGGGGTTTTACCACGGGGGCTTGGCACACCAGCGGGTTGCCAGAGGCGTTTTTCTTAGAGGCAAACTCAATGCCTTGTGCATGGGCGTAGTCAAAAAACCCATAAAGCTTAACCCCGACATACTTGAGCGGGAACAACTGGTAACCTATTTGGATTCCAAACCCCTTTAGCGGGGCGGTAAGAGTTGTAGTTTTGCCTTTATCTTGCATTTGTAATTGCGCTTTACCTTGTTGGTAACCCCCCCCGATAAAAAGCCCACTCCCATCAGCGGCTCCTAACACAGAAACTAGAGAAGCCAAAGAGAGGGCAATAAGAGATTTAGCACGCATCATTGTCCTTTACATGGATTTTTCTTAAAATCGGTTAATCGCGCTCGCGCTTAACCTTTATATAGATGCGCGCCTATGAATTAGCTTAAAAATCGCGTAGGTAACTAATCTGGAAAGCATAAAGACGGCGCACGCTGGCTTGCAAACTATCCCCATTGGCGTTTGTGATGCTAAAGTAGCGGTGCGTGATTGTGGGGATTTTGATCCCAAGCTCAATCCCATTGCGTTTAGCAAATTGTGCGCGGAACGCAAAATTCACCAGAAATTGGAAATTAGCCGGGCTGTAGCTGGAGTCCTTATGTGTTTTGGTGTAGTTTTGAATTTCTGTTTGGATAGAAGTCGCCCAGCTATCCCCAGCTAGCTGAAACCCTAGGGCTAAACCAACAATGAAATACTTGTTGGAGAAAAAATTATAGAGCATATCTAGCCCTGCTCCATAAGTGTAGAGATTGGCAGCATAAGCCCCAGCGTAACTATCTGTTTCTCTAAAGCTATAAGGACCAAAGCTAAAGGGCTGTTCTTTGGAAGTGATGACCCCAAAACGGCTGTGGTTGTAGTCAAAAAAGCCAAAGTAGCGTAACCCAAAGGTGTGTTTCTTGCCAAAGAAGTGCTTGTAACCCACCTGCACGCCCACGCCCATTAGGGGGGGGAAACCCATGGTAGGGGTGTGTATGCCCGTGCTATTAGCATAGCGCACCATATTACCAAGACCGCTAGCTTGGTAGTTGAAGCCCGCAAAAAAACTAGATTGCTCGCCTAGAGGGGTTGGTTTTTTAGCAGAGGTGTTTTTTAAGAGAGTTGGTTTAGTTGGGGGAATATGATCGTGATCGCCCTCATTGGTATGTTCATGGTGTTGAATCTGCTCGATTTTCTTACTATCTTCTAGGAAGGGATCGTTTGGATTTGAACCGGGCGTGTCTGTTGGGCTGAAGCCCCTAATCCCTACGCCATGCAAGGGAAACGCGATTAAGGTGGCGATCATCAAACTCCGCGCCCACCCAGAGGAGAGCTCCCCATGCAACCCATTAGACATTCGAACATGCCACCCCATCATCTAAAAATCCTTAGTCTTATTTTATTAGTAATAATATTATCGTATTACTTAATACTTGCTAAAATATAAAAATTTTTTTTATATTCATAATGGAAACTAAAAATGTTTGCGCTCCATTGTCTTTTTAAGAGACTTCATGTTAGAATGCCAAGCTATATCATACCCTAGTATGCGTATATGCCCAGTTCATTGCGAGGTGAGCATGTCCCTTATCTTATGTTTAAAAAGCGTCTTGGAGGGGGTTCTTTTGGTGTTTTTGTTTCTGTGCCTGCCCTTGCATGCCCGTGTCATGTTTACTCCAAAAAGTAAAACCGAGTTACAATCGCTTTTAAAAAACCCCAACACCGCGCTCTCCCAAATCAACACGCGCTACATCACTGACATGAGCTACCTCTTTTGTCTACAAAGCCCTCTAGAGAGAAAAGGCATTTGCACTCCCTACCGTGAAGATTTCAGCGGGATTGAAACATGGGATGTCAGCCATGTAGAAAACATGGAGGGATTATTTATGAATCAGGTGCGTTTTAACCAACCTCTCAAGAGCTGGAACACCGCCCGCGTGAGGAATTTCAGCTACATGTTTGCTAACGCGATCAGCTTCAACCAACCTTTAGCGCGCTGGAACACCGCTAAGGGTGTGGATTTTAGTTACATGTTTGCTAACGCCACTAATTTCAACCAACCCTTAAACGCGTGGAACACTTCTAGAGGCGTAGATTTTAGTTACATGTTTTACCGTGCCAAGTCTTTTAACCAACCTCTCAATCGTTGGAATCGCTGGAATCGCGCCCATAAACCCCGCCAAAACTTCAGCTACATGTTTGCCGATGCCACGCATTTTGACCAAGATCTCCACATGTGGAAAGGTTTACAGCAGGCTAATACACAGGGCATGTTTTTAGGTACACGGCTTGAAAGCGCCTCCGATGTTCCTAGCACCCCCTCTAATCTCTTCACCTTTTTGCACTACCCCCAAACCAAACAAGAACTCATCGCGCTGTTAAAAGACCCCAGCGTGGCATTAGAAACTATCAACACCGGTCTCATTGAAGACATGAGTTACCTCTTTTGTAATAAAGAGAATATCTACGCGCGACTCCAACAGCTCCCTATCAAAAGTGGGATTTTATGGGAAGTGCAAGATAACGAATATGGCAAAATTGTGGAATTTTACCAACATTGCCATGCCTTAGAGGGACGCGCAGATTTGGAGGGTATCCAAACTTGGGATGTTAGCCATGTCAAAAATATGGAGGGGTTGTTTATGGGAAGAGAGGTGCGGGTGTCTTTAAATAATTGGGACACCAGTAGCGCAGAGAATATGAAAGCCATGTTTGCGCTCGCATCGTTTAATGCTCCCCTAGACGCATGGGAGATGCAACATGTCAAGGACACGAGCTTTATGTTTTATGGCTGTAAGGATTTCAACCAAAATCTCAACACATGGGATGTTAGCCATGTAGAAAACATGAGCTACATGTTTAGCTTGACCTATAACTTCAATGGCAAGATCGCGCATTGGAACCCAACTAATGCCACGAATTTACAGGGCATGTTCAAATACGCGACTAGCTTTAACCAACCCATAGGCGCATGGAATGTTAGCCATGTAACCAATATGTCCTATCTCTTTTATGGAGCTTTTGCCTTTAACCAACCTCTAAACACATGGGATACCAGCCATGTTACTGACATGCAAAAGATGTTTTTTTATGCCAAGAGTTTTAACCAGACCCTAGCAAACTGGAATACCAAAAAGGTGATGAATATGTATAAAATGTTTGCTTACACCCAAAACTTCAATCAGGATTTGAGCACATGGCACTTGCACCAAGCCAATGTGCGTTGCATGTTCTACCACGCTGTGGGGATGAAAATCTCGAACGCGTCTAAAGATTTTGATTGCACCTAGTCCCTAAGCCCCCCTTAAGCTTTCCAACGATAGAATGCGCTTTTGCCTAAGCAAATGTGAGTAACTTGAAAGTTTTACCAATAGGACGCGTCTTTGAGGCTT
>NZ_QXQR01000069.1:0-212 GCF_003660355.1 Helicobacter sp. L8 | reverse complement strand
TGTTTGAAGAAGATAGCGTTTTGAACATTGATGAGTTTATAGAACAAATGGCTTTAGATAACGCCATTGTGAAAGTGCGCCGGCGCGCTCAAAGAGGGTAAGATTCAATTCATGAACAACCAAGCCGACATCGCCGCATTGAGCACTAAGGCTGAGCAGAAACGCCAGCTATTAAAGGTGTTGGCTGGACTCAATGATGAGAGTTTGGGCAT
>NZ_QXQR01000068.1:0-289 GCF_003660355.1 Helicobacter sp. L8 | reverse complement strand
AACTTAAGCGCGCTCAAGCTCAGAAGCGCGCAGGAGAACACGGCTAGAATGGGGGAAAATCAGAGTATCTTGCTGACTTTCCTAGAACAACAAATCAACCAGCTTAGAGCTTTAGGGGGGCAAGTCCCTAAAGATGTTCTAGAGTCCTATCTAAAGCACAAGGCGCGCACAGAGTATATCAAACAGCGCGGGGGGGATATTGAGCTGAAGGCTTTGGATAAAATCGGGTATTCTAACTACTTGAAAGGCAAATAATGGGCGTTTTGATTGATGGCATGAGCAATGGGTG
>NZ_QXQR01000067.1:0-331 GCF_003660355.1 Helicobacter sp. L8 | reverse complement strand
GTTGATTTGTTGTTCTAGGAAAGTCAGCAAGATACTCTGATTTTCCCCCATTCTAGCCGTGTTCTCCTGCGCGCTTCTGAGCTTGAGCGCGCTTAAGTTCTTTGCGTCCTCTATGGTTTGATTCGTGGTTTTCCCCTTGTTCATCGCGCGCGCTAGAGAATAGATGTATTGGTTGATAGAATTGTCTGTCTGGGCTAGCTCTGGATCAATGCCTACCACTCCCCCGGTTTTTTGATTGAGCCACCTTTTAAAACCATTCCACTTCCCGCTATTGTCCTGCACCTTGTGGATAATATCATCCCCGCGCTCTAGCCCCTGCAAACTCTCGTAA
>NZ_QXQR01000066.1:0-382 GCF_003660355.1 Helicobacter sp. L8 | reverse complement strand
GGCGGACTGCGTGACACTGCTGCTACCGTTCTGGAGAAAGCGCACGTGCATGACCCCCACTCGAGACGAGGACTGACTCCCCTGGGGAGACTCCAGAAGTACCCAAAGTTCCATGTCAGCACTGGAGAGGAATCCTCAGGATACGGCCCTGACTCCACACAAGGTCTTAGGCCCCGGCATCAGCGGGAGAGGAATTCCGAAAGGCCCCCGAGGAACTCGCATGGGGACTGGCCTTTCCTGAGGCCACCAGAGCGGGTCCCTGAGGGCCCCGTCGTAAGTCGAGAGCACCTGCCGCAACTCGAGAAAATCCAGGTGAGTTCCCCCAAAATCCTTGGGCCTCCGCGGCGGCAGCATCAAAGGGAGGACAATCCCGAGAGGCCCC
>NZ_QXQR01000065.1:0-426 GCF_003660355.1 Helicobacter sp. L8 | reverse complement strand
CGCGCTAAGGCTTTATTGCCCAGTAGCGAGGTGCTCTATCTAGCCGCCCCCAAAAAGAGAGATTAGCGCGCGTGATAGAAAGCTGGGTTAAAGAGTTTGAGGGGGGGGAGTGGGTGTGGAATAGGTATTTATGGAATGAACAAGCGGGCATTTACAAATTTGAGCCCAAGCCCTTTAAAAATGGTTTGCACCCCTTCATTGTCGCCAAGTTCTACATAGATGAGAAGAATCGCTATTATGGGCTTTTCAGAGACATCAAACCCATGCAAGATTACATCAACTTTGCCGAGAACAGAATGGGGAATATGATGGGGAGTTTTAAGGCGATGTTTGAAGAAGATAGCGTTTTGAACATTGATGAGTTTATAGAACAAATGGCTTTAGATAACGCCATTGTGAAAGTGCGCCCGGGCGCGCTCAAAGAGG
>NZ_QXQR01000064.1:0-444 GCF_003660355.1 Helicobacter sp. L8 | reverse complement strand
ATTATCCACATCTACGCTATAAGCCTTGCTCTCACAGATCACACTAAAGGCATTGCTGGCGTAGCGATCTTGTTTGTCTAGGGCTTGGTATTCTTGCTTGAGCTCCAAGTTAGCAAAAAGCAAAAAATCGGGTTTTTCTAGTTTGCCCTGAATGCTCTTTTCTTCTTGGCGTAGATACTCCCAACCTAGAATCTCTAAGATTTTGGTAATAAAGCCATCTTCAAACTGGTGTTCATTGCTCTGTTTGAGGCTGTGTAGGTCTAGCGCGCGCATTTGATCTAAAGCGTGCCTAGCTTGCTCTTTGCTCTGCTCAAAGTGGTAGAGTTTGGGGAGCTCGTGCTCTAAGGTGTAGGGGGTGAAGAGGGTGTTAACAAGGGGCATACAAAGCCTTTTAACTATGCTAGTAAAACTTGATTGTAGCACACTCTAGGATTAGGGGGTGCT
>NZ_QXQR01000006.1:0-91435 GCF_003660355.1 Helicobacter sp. L8 | reverse complement strand
ATGATCAGAGAGATAGATAATTAACGCGTCCTTGTCTTCAAAGAGTTTAAAGATTTCTTCTAAAACATGATCGGTGTAGTAAAGTGAATTGACATAATCAGCTACGATCTGTTTGTCTTTCTCATCTTTGATGTGCAAGCCTTGGTAAGGAATATCTGCCGGGGTGAACTTGGCATAAGCTTTGGGGAAGCGTCTATTGTAGATGGCATGGCTGCCAAAGAGGTGGAATACAATAAAATTTTTAGCGGTGAGTTGGGGTTGCACATGATCTTTAAAGACCTCTAAAGTCCACCCATCTTGGGTGCTGTTTTGGATATCAAAAGTGCCATTTGCCCAGTATTTGTGGGTAAATGGGTGGGCTACAAAGGCAAAGACATTGTTTCTGCTTAAATCATCTTGCGCGTCAATCCAAAAAGTTTTATAGCCTGCCAAATTAAAAATCCTGCCTAGGTTTTTTTGTTGGAACCAAGGGATGGAATGATGCTCCATGTCGGCGTAATTGAGCAGTGTTTCAAACACACTATAGGTGTTAGCAAAGGCTGAGATCACATCATCAAAGACAAATAAATTTTGTGATCTCTCTCTCTTTGCTCTTTTTTTTTACTAAGGCACTCAAAAAGGGCGTGTTGGGCACGCCATAGCCATAAACCCCCATAAAATTCCTAGACGCGCCTTCGCCGATGATTAAGACGATATTAGGCACGCTACTAGAATCTATACCCAAGTAGTCCTTAGGGTAGCGTTGTTTAAAACTCTGGTAAATGGCTCTGCTTTGCTGGTTTTTGAGATTTTCAACAATGGCAGAAATCTCTCTGACTATAGGAATGACTCGTGTTGTGATATTGGGATCGATAAAAACCCCATGCAAGCCTTGTAGGTAGTAATTGCTCAAAATATGCGCCCAAAATAACACAAAAAGGGTTACAAGTGTTTTGAGGTGTTGGCGCATGGATAACACCCATTCAAAGCGCACAAAATACAAGAAACCCACACAAACAACTAAATACCCCACAATAAAGCCCATGCGAGGCAAGACCATGCTAGATAAAAACTCTTGGCTTTCTCTGATATTAGTGGCTAATAGCGTGCCCACTAGAGAGGGGGTAAAGCCCATGTGGAAGTAGTAAGAGGCAAAGAAATCTATAAAGTTAAGACTCAAGCCCAAAACCAACAGCATGTTTTTTAGCCATTTAGCCAAACTTTGAGGCTTGATAAAACTCAAGAAAAAATAAAATCCATAGAACACCAAAAACCCATAAAAGGCTACTTTGAGCGCGTGCCAAAGGAGCTCTCCCCATGTTTGCGCCTCTGCAGAGAAACAACTCGCCACCACCGGGGCTAGCCACATCAAAAAGAAGCGGTTATCTAAGCGCATGTCTACACCTCAAAGCGTCTATCATTTTCATAAGCGTGATCCATCATATTGCTCAGTTGCAAGATTTGGCATGAACCCTCCAAGAGATCGAAAATCCTAAGCAAACCATGCAATTCGCGGTGATAAGCCACAACTCCACACCCCCTGATAAAGATATAGGGTTGCGCGCTCTCTTGCAAATAACGCAGAATATCCGTAGCAGCGCGCCCCTGCCAATCCTTGTAATTCTTAGGATCGTAAATTTCTATTTTTTGTCCCAAGAAGGCACACCCCAAGTAATCTAGGGGGATTAAATGCGTGTGGGTGAGAGAGTAGGCGATAGCATAGGGGGGGCGCGCGTAGGCGATAAAGCGGGCTTCATCAAAGTGTTGGTAAATGCGCGCGTGGATGGGCGTATCATTGCTGGCTTCTTGCCAGCGGTAATCTGGAATATCTTGACAAACCACTAGAGAATCCGCGTCTAAATTGTCCAAAATGGCATCGCGCTTGTTGATCACAAAACGCCGCGCGCTCACCCGCGCAGAGATAGAGCCCTTGAAGATGCCAAATAGCCCCTGCCTAAACATGGACAGCGACATCTTATGCAGTTGCTTCAATAACAAGCCATCCACTTCGCGCACTAATACATTCACGCCAAACCTTTAAAATACAGCCAAGCTACATCGCCCGGGTTAACCCCAAGCGGAGCGCGCAAGGCTAGAGTTAAGGTGTGCGCGTCTTTAGCCAGCACTGTGGTTAAAGAGCCCTGCACATGGAGCTGATCTAAGAGCATCTCAAAAGTGCCCACCTCACAGCGGTGCACCCCTTGATGGGCGCGTATGAGCAAGATGTGATCGGCTAGGCTGTAGGTTTCATGCAAATCGTGGGTAACTAATAAAGTGGTCAGCTTGAAATGCACGCTTAGGTGTTTGAGTTCATGTTGTAACTTGGCACGCGTGGGGATGTCTAGCGCGCTCAAGGGTTCATCTAAGAGCAATAGCGCGTTGGGGGTTTTCAAGGCGCGCACCAAAGCGCGTGCCAGAGAAACGCGCTGGATTTGCCCGCCTGAAAGGGTGTTTATAGAGCGTTGCAACAAGCCTCCAAGCCCCATTAAACCCACCACTTCCTTAAAAATGCGCGGATCGTCATTCCCAAAACAAATATTGGCGCGCACATCAAGATGGGGGAAGAGCGCGCCATCTTGGAACACAAAGCCCAAGGGGCGTTGCTGGGCGCTTAGACAGAATTTGTTTTGGGTATCTAGCCATAGCTGACCCTTAAAGCGCAAAACTCCCACATCGGGCAACTCTAGCCCAGCAATGAGGCGCAAAAGCGTGCTTTTTCCCACTCCAGATGCCCCAAAGAGCACGCTAATTTGCCCGCAAGGCAGACTGGCGCGCACATCTAGGCAAAAGGGACCTTGCGCGCCCATGAGCTCTTTTTGTAGCTGGATTTCTAGCACTTGGCAGGCTTGATCAAACTAGCAAGCACCCCCGCGCCCAGCACGCCCAGCACCACATAGAGGCTAGCGCTAGGACCAATCTCCAAACCCACCCCAAAGAGATGTTTGCTTGCCCCTAAAATGAGCTTGAGGCTAATAAAGCCCAGCACCACGATCACACTCTTTTCTAAATACACCAAATAGCCCTTCAACACTTCTAGAACAAAATACAGACTACGCAAGCCCAAAATGGCAAACATCATCGCGCTGTAGATGATCAAAGGTTCTTTACTCACCGCGATCACGGCAGGCACGCTATCAAAGGCAAACATCACATCGCTCAACTCAATCACAGCCAAACATAAGAACAGGGGTGTGGCGATGTATTTAGCTTTGGCATAGGCACTTTGGTGGTGCAAGTCGCTCACTTCCTGTCCCTTTAAACCGCGCTCTAGTGCCCCCAAGCGTTTTCTGTGGATGAAAAAATCATGCCCGACTAGCTTGGGGTAGACCGGGAAAAATTTATAAACCAGCTTGTAAGCTAGGTGTTCTGAGTAGTCCTCTATCTTTTCTTCCTCTTGGGCTTGGTTTTTGAGCATCACCACACAGCTATAGCCCACCAGCACCCCAAAGAGAATTTCCACATAGGCAGAAAGATGCAAGAGCCCACTTCCGATCAACACAAAAATGAGCCTAAAGATAACCGCGCCTAAGATGCCATAGTAAAGCACGCGGTGGCGATAAATTTCAGGCACATTAAACCACGCAAAGATCGCCATCATCACAAAGAGGTTATCCACAGAGAGGGCTTTTTCTAACACATAGCCGGTTAAAAAGAGCGACATGCTCGCTTTGCCATCATGCCAGAGTAAATAAAGCGCAAAGGCTAAAGCCGTGCCCACCCAAAAGAGCGACCACAGCCCCGCGCTTTTCAAGGTGATCTCTTGATCGTTTTGGTGTGCCTTGAAGTCAATGATTAACGCGGTAAGCATAAAGGCTAAAAACACCAACACATCTAAGCCCATTTTAGGCCCCCTGTGCGTCCAAAAACGCCCCATCGCTAAAGCTATTGGCGTGCAGATTGCAAAAGGCGTTTTTGAGTGAAGTGAAGAGAGTGGGGTTATCCCTCTCCATTTCTTGTAAAAAATGTTTAGTGGCTAATCTAGCAATGGGGGGTTTGTCTGAATCGGGCTGTTTAGCCGGGCAGTTGCAATCCGGGGCGGTGGGGATATTTTGGGAGCGCACAAAGTCAATACTCTGGCGTTCTCTAATGTGAATCAGCGGGCGGATCACAAATAACCCATTTTGGGCCTTGTAAATGGGGGGCATGCTACGCAAGCTCCCATTGTAAGTAAAATTCATAAAGAAACTCTCCACCGCGTCATCTAGGTGGTGGGCGATGGCTAGCTTATTATAACCCTGTTCCAAAGCGTAGTTGTAAAGCACCCCTCTACGCATGCGTGAGCAAAAACTACAATAAGAGCTTTTTTCGCGCCGTTTTTCTCTAATGGTTTGGGCGATATTGGTGTAGAGAATCTCATGAGGAATTTTTTGTTCCACACACAGATCACTAAGCCATGCTAAATCTTCTTTCAAGCCATAATGCACCGTGGCAGCCTTGAAGTCAAAAGAAAAAGGCGCATGGGCTTTCATGCGCGCGAGCAAGCAAGAGAGCAAAATCGAATCCTTGCCTCCGCTCAAACCCACTAAAACGCGATCACCTTCATTAATCAAATTGTAAGTGGCGTTAGTGCGCCCCACAATGTTTAAAATTTTTTTGCTAATGCTATAAACCATTCTAGCCCTTTAAAGCGGAGTGAAACCCCCTCCCACGCCCACAAGATTATAGCAAAACTCCAACAAAATGGGGATTTGTCGTTTGTTTAGCCTTAAAATCCACAGCTTCGATCGCCATAGTGGCAACGCCATCCAAGGCTAGGGCTTTCTAAAGGCTACGGACGCATCTATGATCTCTTCTTGGCTGAGTAAAGAGGCATCGTATTTGACAATGATGGTGTTTTGGGTTTCATTGACATACCACTCAATGATGCCCGGTATTTCTTCCAAGGCGTTGAATTTTTCGCGATCAAAGGCATCTAGAGGGAAGTAGACATTTTGTTGTTTGTTGGGGTTGTTCAAAGCCAACACCAATGCTCCCCAAAGCACGCACACCCCTATGACAATGCAAGCGGACATCTTCACGCCTAGGTAAGTATAACCCATGCCCCCAAGTAACCCCCCAATAAAAGACCCCACATAGCCATAAGTTACAAAGAGTCCCAAGACTAGTCCGCGTTGGTGCGCTCTAGCAAATTTGCTAGCTAGAGATTGCATGATGGGCTCTAGTGTGCCAAAGCCCGCAAAAAAGACCATGATCCCCACAATAAATAGCCATTTTGTGGGGGATTGGGGGTTGTGATCGGCATAGCCCAAGCATGCATAAGCGATCAAAAACAAGAGCACCCCGGCCAAAAGCACCCCCTTAGCCTTGCCAAATTTTTCAGCGATGATGGCCGCTGGAGCCATGCTCAACATGCCCAAAAACGCCCCAGCGGTGTAAATCTTCCAAAGCGCGCTTTTATCCATTTTAAATTCATGCACAACTGCCAAGGGGATCAACACAAAGATCAAGGTCATCAAGCACTTCTCAAAGAAGGAACAGCTACTGATGATGAAAATATTCTTATCTTGGAGCACGGCTTGCAAACTGGGCTTTTCTTTGAGAGCGTAGAGGATTTTGGGCGCGTTGGGCACTTTTAGCATCAAAGCCATCGCCCCCAAGCTCAATAGCGCGGTGAGTAAGAATAGCCACTTAACCCCAAAAGCCATACCCACACTAGGACCTATCACCATCGCAACCGTGAAGCTCATAAAAATCCCCGCGCCCATCAAAGCCATCGCATGCGTGCGCTGTTCCTCAGCCACCTCATCAGCCACCATCGCGCTCAATACCCCCCCCATCGCCCCCATCCCCTGTACTAACCTACCTGCCACCAGCCAAGTGATATTGGAGGCAAAAAAGCAGATTAAAGAACCTAGCACAAAAACCCCCAAGCATCCTAACACCACCGCCTTACGGCTATAGGTGTCGCTTAACATCCCTATAGGGGTTTGAAAGAGGATCTGGGTGAAATACGCTCCTCCCACAGCCAAACCCATCATGAAGGCACTGGCTTGGAAATGTGTAGCATAAAGGGCGATCACGGGCAAGACGATGAACAACCCTAGAAAACGCAAGGAAGACACAAGGACTAAGGGCAGAATCTGTTTTAACATAGTAAACCTTCACATCAAGGACTCGGGCTAAAGACTTGTTGGCATGCGTCCTTTTTATGCTCAAACACACAGGCGCGCTGGAGTTGTTCAAAAGCCTTAGCGCGCTGGGCGTGGCTGTTTTGTTCTATTTGGCGCATTTGGTAGCTATAAACCCCATAAAAGGCTATCCCCGCCACCACAACAAATAAGAGATCACTCCCTCTAATCTTAGGACAAAATTTACACGCCATGCGCCCCCTTTTTTGCTACTATAACATAATCAAATGACTATAAGGAGTGTTTTGTGTTTAAAATCATCACCGCCCCCTTGGATTTCATCACCAAGTATTTTAAAAGCCTAGTGTTTTTAAGCGTGTTAGTCTTTTTGCTTTGGGGGGGCAAGCACGAGGTCCAACCCCCCCCTAACTTAGCTGCCATCCACCTCTATGGACCCATTTTTGAAAGTGGGAGTTTTCAAGAACAAATAGAGGCGATCCTAGATAACCCGCATATTAAGGGCGCGCTCTTGGTGATCGATTCGCCCGGGGGGAGCATTAGCGCGAGCGTAGAATTGAGCGACTTGATCGCGCGTTTGAACAAAGAAATCCCGGTGGTGGCTTATGTGCGCGGGGTGATGGCTAGTGGGAGCTATTATGCGGGCATGATGGCGCGTAAGCTCTACGCTAATAGGGGCGCGCTCATTGGTTCCATTGGGGTGATCTTTGAGGGCGCGGACATTTCAGCCTTAATGGATAAACTGGGGATCAAAACCCAAGGGATCGCCAAAGGGCAATACAAAGAGGTGGGCACTTTTACGCGCCCTTGGACTCCCCAAGAGAAGCAATACCTAAGTAACTTGCTAGAGGCGCAATACCAAATGTTTGTGAGCGATGTAGCAAAAACTAGGCATTTAGACCCCAAGGACGCGCCTAAATTTGCTGAGGGGAAAATCTTTAGCGCTAAACAAGCCCTAGATCTCAAGCTCATTGATCAAATTGGCACTTACCAGCAGGCAGTAGCGGAGTTGCAAACTCTTAGCGGGGTTAAAAAACCTCTTTGGTTACAAAAGGACAAGTGGGAGGTGTTTATGGACAAGGTGTTAAAATCCACCAGCCAAGCGCTAATCCAAGCCTTGGGCTACCAAGTGCGCTAAAAGCTATAGATGTAGCGCAAATACATGGAGTATTGCCGTCTAAAGGTTTCGCTCAGAGTGTAGAGGTCGCCATTTTTGTTAGCGCTCCCCTTGTAGTAGAGATTGGGGAGTGTAGGGATTTTGATTCCAAACTCCACCCCGTGGTGCTGGATAATATTGGTGCGAATCCCCACATTAACCAGAAATTGGAAATGCGTGCTGTTGACATGGCTTTTAAGCGGACCGGTGGTGATCAAACTGGCCGGATTGATAGCGCCATTGGTGCCCACTGCAGGTCCGTTGTAATTGGCTTGGCAGGGATTACCACTATCGGGGATATACGCACATTCACCATCCACTGTGCCGATTAAATAGCCCTGATTGAGCCGGCTTACCTTATTGGTCGTCCAAGAATTGCCCGCAAACTGCACCCCCACAAAAAAGCCCAGATCCAATTTGTCCTTATTGATGATGTTGAAGAGCATGTCCGTGCCCACGCCATAGGTATACATGTCCACCTTGTCGTGGTTGAGGTAAAACACGCTGGTGTAGTTAGAGGCGGTGGCGTTGGAGAAATTGCTATGCCCGTAGTCAAAAAAGCCGTAATAACGCAACCCAAACCATTTTTTCTTCCCAAAGAATTGTTTATAGCCCGCAATCACACCCAAGCCAAACATGGGCTGGTTGCGTCCGGAGTTAGTGGCGTTGTTACTGAGCATGGTCAAGTCCGTCCACTCCGCCTTACAATTCCCCGGGTTACAATCATTGGCTCCCACTGTGGGCACGCCATTATCATACCCCGTATCTGGTTTAGCTGCGCTGAGTTTCACTGTGCCCTGGGGCACTTGGAAAAGATGCCCGTTTTTTTCTCCCACTAGCTTTTTATCTGCCCGCCCCACTTCTAGACTAATCCCTACAAAGGGCGCGTTTTTCTCGGCATGCCCCAACGCGCACAGCCCCAAAAATAGCCACATTCCATAGGGCATGCTCGTTGATAATACTTGTAAAGGTTTTTTAACTACCAAAATCACTACTATTCCTTAAATAAGTATTACAATAAAGTATTTTTTATTATAGCAAAACTTTCTGTGGGGATCAAGTTCAAGGGGTTTTTAGGCTATAATGGTGTTTATTTCAATGATGGGGTTGTGTTATGGAAGCGCTTTATCCTTACGCCTTGTTGGTGCATTTATTTTGCGCCATTATTTTTTTAGGCTATCTCTTCTTTGATGTGGTGATCCTCTCGCGCGCTTTGAAGTTCTTTGCGCCTGAGTTAGCCAGCAAGATCGAACAAGCGATTGGATCGCGTGCGATCAAGATCATGCCCATTTGTGTGTTGCTCCTCTTGCTGACAGGGGGGATGATGTTGAGCAACTATGTGGGGGGAGAAAAAGGGTGGCTAGAAACCCCTTTCCAGCAACTCCTGCTCTCTAAAGTCGCCCTAGCTTGTGTGATCTTCACTTTAGTGATCTTCTCTTTGGCGTGTAAATTCCTCAACAAGCCCAATCCCCTAGCCCCCATTATCCACCCCCTTGTGTTGATCTTGGGTGTGGGGATTGTCGTTTGCGCGAAATGGATGTGGTTTGTTTAATTTTGTGCTTGGTTATGGCTTTAAGGCGTATTGGATAGGCATCTACAGGCTTGGTTATCCTATTTGGTGGTTGTTTGCCCCTTTGCCCGTGGGGTTAAAGACTACCCAAGGAAGGCTTGCTCGATGCGATCGCATAATAGGTGGATGAGCAAAATGTGCATCTCTTGGATTCTAGGCGTGTCGTTACTGGGCACAACCAAATGGCAATCGCACAGCGCGCGCATTTTACCCCCCTGATTCCCGCTTAAACCCACAGTGCCCAAGCCCAACTCTTGAGCCTTCTGCAAGGCTAGTAGCACATTGTCTGAATTGCCACTTGTAGAAATCCCCACCAAGTAATCCCCCTTTCTACCCAAGGCTTCCACTTGGCGCGCAAAGACCGCGCTGTAACTATAGTCGTTGGCAATGGCGGTGAGCGCGGAAGTGTCCGTGCTCAGGGCGATGGCTGCTAGCCCCTGTCTTTGGGCTTTATAACGCCCCGTTAACTCCGCGGCAAAGTGTTGTGCGTCCGCTGCGCTCCCCCCATTTCCACAGATCAAGATCTTATTGCCCCCCTTGAGGGCTTCTATGAGCAAGAGCACAGCCCCCTCTATCTCTGCGCCTAGCGCGTTTAAAGTGTCTTGGGCGGTTTGGATATGGGCTAGGAATTGGGTTTGGATGAAGGTTTGCATACAAGTCCTTGGATTTTTTGCATAAGGCGGCTACTAGACCTGCCCTCCAGCGTATCGATCAACACCACCTCATCAACTAGATCGCTCCCCACGACTTCTTTGCCTTGGTAATCCCCCCCCTTAACTAGGATGTGGGGCTTTAAAGCTCGAATCAACTCCAAGGGGGTTTTCTCTTCAAAGATCACCACAAAGTCCACGCATTCTAGACCGGCCAACACAAAGGCGCGATCTTCTTGGCGTTGGATGGGGCGCTTGGGACCTTTGAGCGCGCGCACAGAGGAGTCGCTATTCAAGCCCACCACTAGAATGTCCCCTAGTTTCTTGGCTTCTTGCAAGTAATACACATGCCCACGGTGCAATAGATCAAAACACCCATTGGTGAACACCACGCGCTTGGGCTGTGCGCCATGCAAAATATGCCCTAGCGTGGCGCGATCTAAGATCTTTTGCCCCTGGTAGTAGTGGCGTTGCAAGAATTCTAGCACTTGC
The DNA here is from genome assembly GCF_003660355.1 of Helicobacter sp. L8. Classification (NCBI taxonomy): domain Bacteria; kingdom Pseudomonadati; phylum Campylobacterota; class Epsilonproteobacteria; order Campylobacterales; family Helicobacteraceae; genus Helicobacter; species Helicobacter sp. L8. The sequence continues at coordinate 81,502 of NZ_QXQR01000006.1, read as the reverse complement.
GCGTAGGTGGCATGCGCGCTCCCCACCTTGCCCACCACCACCGCCGCGCTCGCGTTAGCAAAGGCGCAAGCTTGGTGCAGATCAAAACCTAGTGCCAAACAAAAGGCTAGAGCAGCGATCACGCTATCCCCTGCCCCACTCACATCATAGACTTCTTTGGCAATGGTGGGGATTTTAACTAAATTGCCATGATCTAAAAAAGCCATGCCCTGCTCGCTTAGGGTGATAAGCGGGATGGTGATGTGGAAAGTCTGTTTAAAATGCTCTAGGGCTTGTTGCAGGCGCGCGTCATTGTTGATCTCTAAACCCGTGGCGATCTGGGCTTCCCTTTTATTGGGGGTGATGAGAGTGGCGTGGCTGTATTTGGAATAATCCTTGCCCTTAGGATCGCACAAAACGGGCTTGTGGGCTTGGTTGGCTAGCGCGATGAGGGTTTGGCACAAGCGCGCGCTGAGCATGCCCTTGTTGTAGTCAGAGAGCACCAACGCGTCCGCTTGGTCTAAAAGCGCAGTGGCGATTTCTAAAATCTCCTGCTCTAAAGCGGGGCTAATGGCATGCCTGCTTTCTCGATCCACGCGCAACACTTGTTGCTTGGAAATCATCACCCGGCTTTTTTTACAAGTGGGGCGCTCAGGATCAACTAACACCCCTTGGGCGTGGATATTAAGCTGGGCTAAACGGGCTAGCAACCACACTTGGGCTTCATCAGCCCCCACCACCCCACACACACTCACACGCGCGCCCAAAGCGACCAAATTGTCTGCTACATTGCCCGCCCCGCCCAAACGATAATTCTCTTCGCACACCTCCACCACTTGCACGGGGGCTTCAGGAGAGAGTCGCTCGCTAACCCCCCACACATAGTGATCCACAATAATATCCCCAACCACCACAATATGGGGGATTTTAGAGGGTTGGAAACGCAGGTTTAACATGCGTGTTGCGCCAACGCGCGAATTGTAGGGATATAAGCCTTAATTCCGGTTTGCAAATTGTAGGCGGGCTGGTAGTCTAAAATCTGCTTGGTGGTGCTAATGTCTGCGCAGGTATGCGCTTGGAAAAAGGCGTAGGGGTTTTTGATATAGCGCACCTTGAAGTGGCCTAATTCTTGTTGGAGTAGGTGGACGACTTCATTATAGCTATGGCTATTCCCATAACCCACATTGTAAACCCCGCTAGTCAAGGCGCACATCGCCTTGACATTGGCTTGAATCACATCTTCAATATAGACAAAATCGCGTTGCTGTTCTCCAAATTCAAAGAGTTTCACCTCTTGGTGTTTGAGGGCTTGCAAACCTAATTGCAAGATCATGGACGCGCTCTTATGCTTGTAAAACTCCCCAGGACCATAGACATTGAAATAACGCAGACCCACAATGGGGGCACCAAGCCCACAACGCCCGCTTAACACATGCCTATCCATGCACAGCTTGGAAAACCCATAGACATTCTCGGGCTCTTGACCCTGCCCAACCACATTGGGCGCGGGAGTGTTGCCATAAACTCCTGCTGAAGAGGCGTAGATCACGCGCGCGTTCTTGCTCTTGGCGATCTCTAGCAAGTCTAAAAAGGCTTGGTAATTGGTGCGCAAGATCAAACTCTGGTTAATATTTGTGGTGTCAGAAATGGCAGCTTGGTGGAAGAGATAATCAAAGTCTAGCTTGGCTATGCGATCTAAATCGCTTGTGATGTCCGCGCTTAGCACCTCCCCTTTAAAATGCACCAAATTTTTAAAATGCCCTAGACTCGTGCTAGGGGGTGTGTGTTCTCTAAATCTATCTAGCACCACCACTTGCGCCTTGGGGTGGTGTTGCTGGAAATAAAGGGCTAGATTGCTCCCTATAAAGCCCCCCCCGCCCGTGATGAGAATGCGCGCCCCCGCCAGAGTGTCAGAAATATAAGCCATGCTAATCCTTTGATTCCATTATAACATGCAAACACCACCAAAAAGACACCAAGATTTTTCCCATGTCCGCCCTAAACTGTTCACATGTTTTCACATGTGTTCTCATAAACGCCACCTAAACAGCCAAAATACACCCCAAAAAGCCCTCTAAAATCCCCTAAAATTTCTTTTTTTGTGCCAACATGTGAATATTCTAGCCTTGTTTCATCCCATGCCAAAGTGCCTAAATTACGCGCTTACAAGGACTTTTTCACATATTCACGCCCTCTACTACTACGACTATGTTAAATAATATCTAGGCTTTTTGCAACTACTAAAGCCAGCGCAAAGCCGCCATCATGGCTGATGCTCACATGCAAGCTTGATACCCCAAAGGCGCGCATTTTCTCAGAACTCAAAGAGATGCGTGGCGCGCCCCTATGATCCTTGTCAAGATGGATGTCTAGAAAGCCTAGCTGGGCTCCAATCCCCACGCCTAGAGCTTTTGCGCAAGCTTCTTTAGCCGCCCATGCTCCAGCCAAAGAAGCGGGTTTTAAAAAAAGGCTTTGTTCGCTAGGGGAGAGGAATCGGTTTAAAAAGCGTTGTTGGTGGCGCGCTAGGGCTTGGCTAACACGCGCAATGGAGATGAGATCGATACCTATCACTGGATCACAAAATCGGTAAAAAAGACATTTTTCACAAAACCATCAATGAGGAAGCTGTTGAGGTTGCTACGGATTTCTTCTTTAAGTTTGTTCTTGCCCTTCAAGGTAGAAATTTCCTCCATGGACTTAGAGGAGAGAATCTCTATGATCGTGTCCTTAATAGCGGTTTCTTTCACCTTCACCTCTTCTAGCAATTTGGGATCGTTGAGCTCTAAAGAGATGCTAGCCTTGAGATAACGCCGTCCATTTTGGCTGATTAAATTCACCACAAAGGGTCCACTCAAAGGATAGAGCGGACCTAGGGAAAGATAATCTGAGGAGCGCACCATTAAGTTATTCCCTCCCTCAGCCTCCCCACCCATGGGTGTGTTATGCATTTGTTTGTTCCCCTGTATGGGGGATTGAGCAGGGGGTTGTTCTGCGCTCTTGCCCATAAATAAGATCACAATCACGCCCACCAAAATGAGCATGACCAACACCGCGCCCATCACCACAAACAACATCGCCTTGCTTTTCTTAGGCGCTTTTGCTTCTTCTGCCATGCCAATCCTTTCTAATTGTAATAACTCAAAGTGGTTCGCCCAAACTTACAAGACTTGATTATACTCAAGCTAGCCAGTTTTGCAGGCACATCCGCGCCACTTTGGTGTTCCAAGATCACTAACGCCCCCCTCAGGGCTAAATGCGCTAGATTATCCAAACAAGCTTGGAGCGCGCCAAAAGGGGGGTCTAAATAGATAATGATCTGGGGCGCGCTCAAATGCGCTAAAGAAGAGCCTAGAAGAGCCAACCCATCGCCCCGGATTGCGCGCGCCTTGAGGGGCTGTTTATAGCGTTGTTTAAAAGCGCGCAAATTGGCTTGCAAGAGGGCAAACACTTGCATGTCTTGCTCAAAAAATAGCGCCTCTTGTGCCCCGCAACTCAGAGCCTCCAAACCCACGCTCCCACTCCCTCCAAAGACTTCCACAAAAGCGCTAGAGGCAATGCAGGGGCGCAAGACATTCAAGAGCGAAGATCGCACTAGGGCTTTAGTGGGACGGCTAATGCTCTTGGGGGGCAATAACAAGGGCATGCCCTTACACACCCCGCTTAAAATTCTAAAAGCAGGCATTAGGGGCGGTACTCTTGGATCAAATCCAAAAGCTTATGGGTGTATTCCCCTAACAAGGCTTGCACCCTGCTCTCCAAACTCTGGGCTTGGGCTTTTTGGGTGTAGAGTTCTTGCAAGGATTCTAGCAGACTCTCGCGCGTGAAAGGCACACTGACATGCGCGCCCTCTAGCGAACTGATCAAAAAAGTCGTCTTCACCGGTTTATCCACAGGGTGATCGCTCAAAATGAAGTCGCAATGCTCTGGGGCGCACAAGAAATCCTGCAAATAGGATTTAAGCACACAGCCTAAGAGCAAAGAATGGCAATCCAGGGCTATTTTCATCTCTCTTCTTTTACGCGCGTTGTGCTATTATTGCATATCTTGAGTTTGAAAATGCTTACCAAAGGCAAAGCGCGTGCAAGAACACATCCGCAATTTCTCCATCATCGCCCACATCGACCATGGCAAGAGCACCTTAGCTGATTGCCTCATTAGCGCGTGCAACGCCCTAGATGCGCGTGAGATGACCCACCAAGTGCTAGACACCATGGAGATTGAAAAAGAGCGCGGGATCACGATCAAAGCCCAATCGGTGCGCTTGCGCTATTTCTTCCAAGGCGTTAATTACATCTTAAATCTCATAGACACCCCCGGGCATGTGGATTTTAGCTATGAAGTTTCGCGTTCCTTGCACGCATGCGAGGGGGCTTTATTGGTCGTGGATGCCACCCAAGGGGTGCAAGCCCAAACGATTGCCAATGTCTACATCGCCCTGGACAACCACCTAGAAATTCTACCCGTGCTCAATAAAATTGATCTGCCTAATGCCGATGTGGAGGCGATCAAGCAGGACATTGAGGACACGATCGCGCTAGATTGCGCGCAGGCGTGCTGTGTGAGCGCCAAAAATGCCATAGGCATTGAGGCGTTGCTAGAACAAATCATCAAGCTAATCCCCCCCCCAAATGGGGACCCTAGCGCGCCCACAAAGGCTCTCATTTACGATTCGTGGTTTGATAATTACTTGGGCGCGTTAGCTTTGGTGCGCTTAAAAGAGGGGCGTTTGGAAGTGGGGCAGGAGGTTTTAGTGATGGGCGCGCAAAAACGCCACAGCGTGCTAGGGCTTTACTACCCCCACCCCCTGCACAAAACCCAGAGCCCTAGTTTGGAGTGCGGAGAAATTGGCATTGTCGCTTTGGGTTCTAAGAATCTCACAGACATCGCCGTGGGGGACACCATCACGGACGCTAACAACCCCACTGCTAGCCCCATAGAAGGTTTTATACCCGCTAAACCCTTTGTCTTTGCCGGGCTTTACCCCATTGAGAGCGATCAATTTGAGAACTTGAGAGAAGCCCTTTATAAACTCCAACTCAACGATGCAGCCTTGCAGTTTGAGCCAGAGAGTAGCGCGGCTTTAGGCTTTGGCTTTAGGGTGGGCTTTTTGGGCTTATTGCACATGGAGGTGATCAAAGAACGCTTGGAGCGCGAGTTCAAATTGGATTTGATCGCCACAGCGCCCACGGTGCTCTATGAGGTGCATTTGCAAAACTCTCAGGTGTTGCTGGTGCAAAACCCTAGCCAACTGCCCCCTGAGGGGAGTATTGTCTGCATTAAAGAACCCTTTGTGCGCGCCCATATCATCACGCCCAGTCTTTATTTGGGCAATCTCATCAACCTTCTTAGTCAAAGACGCGGGGTGCAAGAAAAAATGGAATACCTGAATCAAGAACGCGTCTTGCTCACCTATTTGATCCCCAGCAATGAGATCGTGATGGATTTTTATGACAAACTCAAGTCTTGCACAAAGGGCTATGCGAGCTTTGACTACGAGGCTGCGCCCTACCAAGAAGGGGACTTGATCAAGCTAGACATCCGCGTGGGGGGGCAGGTGGTGGACGCGCTCTGTAGCATTGTAGAGAGAAGTAGGGCTTATGAAAAGGGCAAGGCTTTAGTGCAGAGCATTAAAAACCTCATCCCCAGACAACTCTTTGAAGTCGCTCTGCAGGCTAGCATTGGCAATAAGATCATCGCGCGCGAAACGATCAAGTCTGTAGGTAAAAATGTAACAGCTAAGTGCTATGGGGGGGACATTAGCCGCAAGCGCAAGCTATTAGAAAAGCAAAAAGAAGGTAAAAAACGCATGAAAGCCATCGGAAAAGTGCATCTTCCCCAAGAGGCGTTTTTGGCGATCTTGAAAATTGATTAAAGGAGTTTTTGATGTGGCGTTATCTTCTCTTATGCGCGCCTTTGAGCCTATGGGCTGCTGAATCACACCATTGGAGCTACCAGCACCCTAGTGCCCCCAGCCAATGGGGGCATCTGCACAAGGATTACGAATTGTGCAAAAGCGGGAAAAACCAATCCCCCATTGACATAGAACACTATTACAACGCCCCAGATAAGGAGAATTTGGGGGTGTTTTACCAAGCGGACGCTAGCCCTATCTCTTTGGATTACTCACACCACACCTTCGTAGCCAAATTCAACTCTCCTAAAAACCATGTGATTTATCGCGACCATGTCTACAACTTGGTGAATCTGCACTTCCACACCCCGATGGAATTTAGCATCCACAAACAACGCCAACCTTTGAGCATGCATTTGGTGCACAAAGACAGCAGTGGGCTCTTATTGGTGCTAGGGATTGGCTTTGAGATTGGACAACCCAATGACTTGATCGCCCGGTTACTGGAGGCTTACGCGCACAAGCAAGTCCCTAGCGATTTAGATTTAGAAACTCTATTGCCCCCCAGCATTAGTTACTACCACTTCAATGGCTCGCTAACCACTCCCCCCTGCACGGAGGGCGTGGCATGGTTCATCATTGAAGAAACCTTGAGCGTGTCCCAAGAACAGCTAGAAGAGTTGCAAAAGATCATGCACTACATCAAAAACCGTCGCCCTCCCCAAAAGGATTACAATAGCGTGATTGTCAAAAGCTCGGCGATCTTGCGCGAACCCTAAGATCTTTGCAGGCGCGCATGCGCGGTGCTTGTGTTCCAAGCGGTAGCGCGTTTTGGTGATCGTTTAATAGATGTGCTAGTCAACAAAACCCCTATTTAGCATAACAACTCTAGGGATTCATTCCTACTAACAAGGCTTAAGTCCTTAAATTTATTTATATTATAATGCCAAGTTTGATCGGCTCAAAAAGGGAAAGAATGCTAAGAGGGATTGTGTTACTCTTGTGTGTGGCTGTGTTCTCCTATGCAAAAGGGTTCAAGGATTACATGCGCTATGATTTGGGCTTTCATCTCTTCATCATGGATCACGAGGGTTCCACCACCTATTGGCCCAACACCAACACCACTTTAAGCACCCGCCTAACCCCTGAAGTCGGGTTCGCCTTTGATTTGGGGCGTGTGGAGCAAAAACTCATGGTTGGGGCGTTCCTCTTCCAAAATATCCACACCTACCAGATGAACTTCCCTAGCAAATGGGGACCTACCATCTACTACCAAGCCCGCGCCAAGTCTTTTAATTTCTATGGGGGGATTTTCCCTAGAAAATACCTCATTGGGCATTACCCCTTAAATGTCTTTGCGCCTTACTACTGGTTCTCTGATCCCAACGCGCGTGGATTTGCCCTGCAATACAACCCCCCCTCCAACCCCTATAAAGACACCCGCATAGAGGCGGAGTTTTTACTAGATTGGTTTGGGGGGAATTGCTACACCTGTAAATACGGGCGCAACGCGCTAGGCAATGGCATGGATCGCTTCAGTTTTATGGGAGCTAGTGAGCTCTCCACTTTGCAGGGGTTTTTGAAAATTGGGGCTAATGCGGAGTATTTCCATGTAGAAGATCAATTCTTGCTCAACTGGCCCCACCCTGTGAGCGGGATTAGGCATGGTTCTATCTACTTGCTGGATCGACTCTACTACCAAGCCTATGCTAAAAGCGATCTGCTCAATAGCGCCCCCTTTATGGAGGCATTGAACTTCTCTGTGGGCGTGTTGGGTAATTTAGAACGCCTGCGCCGCATCGGTATAGCCGAGCCCTTTAGAATCAGCACGGGTTTATTTGTGGAGAGTCATATCCAATTTAAGGGCTTTGGGATAAGCGATCTCTTCTTTGCTAGTAAGCATGGGGAGGATTTCTACTATAGCAAATACGCCCATGTGAATCTCATCTGTTCGAAAGACTATTGCCCCACCCCCATTTATCGTGGCGTGCCTTTTTTTCAAGCCCCCCTTTACAATCGTCTGGATATTTACTACGAGTTTAAAAGCTCTTTTGCTAAAATCCGCACCCAATTTGTCTACAATCTGATGAGCGACTATGCCACCACCCAAGATTCCTACCAAGTTTACTTCACCGTGGCACTAGATAGCTACGATCTGCTCAATTTCATCTTATCCAAGGTGCATAAATAAAGCTTATCAATAGAAGCGCATTAACGCCGATTTAGAGTCAAAGTAAGGAGGCGTGCATGTCCTATGTTACCGGCAATGTTACCCATGTCAACCAGAATGCCCCCTTTGGCTCCATTGTCTACCAGAACGCTTTGCCTAAATCCGATCAAGAAAACCACAAGGAGTTTTTAGAACGCTTGCAGGTGGTGCAAGAAACCCGTGCCTTAGAAAAGAATAAGGCAATCCATCGCGACAAGGATCAAAGCCCCCCCCAAGAGCACAACCCCCCACCCCAACAACAGAGCGATTCGCGTTGTATGGGCGACAAACAGCATTGCTACCACGGGCATTACTATAGCGATCGCGCTTTGGAGCGCGCCTTGCAAAACACTCAGGAGCTAGAGGGCTTTTTAGAGCCCCATGTCTTAGATGTCATTATCTAAACGCGCGTGCCTTAAGTTAAGATTTGTTACAATGGCGCGCGCATGGGCGGTGGTTGCTTTGGGTGAAACCAAAGAGGAAAGTCCGAGCTACCTAAGACGAGATTCCATTTAACAAATGGCTAGCGTGAGCTAAGGGAAAGTGCCACAGAAACAAACCGCTCTTTTAGAGTAAGGGTGAAAAGGTGGGGTAAGAGCCCACCGCACCCCAAGTAATTGGGGCTGGTCTAGGTAAACCCAATCTGTAGCAAGAAGTGCATGGTAATAGTCTTAAACAAAGCACTTCGCATGAGGTGGGTTGTAAAACCCATCCTAGATAAATAACCACCCACGACAGAACTCGGCTTATGCCCATGCCCTTTTAAGAAGGATCGCATGCACCAAAGCGTTTTACTCCAAGAAGTGATTCACGCCTTCGCCCCCCTAGGGCGCGTTGAAAACCCCCTTTTGATCGACTGCACCTTGGGTCTGGGCGGACACACTCTAGGGCTATTGCAAGCCTACCCGCATTTGCGCGTGGTGGGCATAGATCGCGATTTAGAAGCCCTGGATTTAGCCAAAGAACGCCTAGCAGATTATACTCCCCGTTTTACATACCGCTATGGTGCTTATAAAGACATCATCGCCACCTTGATCCAAGAGGGGGTGTGGGCGCGCTGTGATGGGGTGTTAGCCGATTTGGGGGTGAGTTCTTTACAGCTGGAGAGCAACACGCGGGGTTTTGGTTTTAACGCGCCCACTTTAGACATGCGCATGGACACTAACGCCTCTTTGAGCGCGCGCCAAGTGATCAACCACTACAGCCCCTATGAGTTGGAATGCGTGCTAGAGCGCGCGCAGGTGCGTGGGGCTAAAAAGATCGCCTCTCTCATCGTCCAAAGACGGCACAAACGCCCCTTTGAAGAAGCCAAAGACTTAGCCAGCTTTTTAAGCGCGCACCTAAAACGCCACAAACACCACCCCGCCACTCTCGTGTTCCAAGCTATCCGCCTAGAAGTCAATGACGAAATGGGGAATTTGTGCGCGCTCTTAGAATATGCCAAAGGCTTACAACACGCATTACTAGCCATTATCTCTTTCCACTCCTTAGAAGATGGGCAAGTCAAGCACGCCTTTAAAAAATTCGCGCTAGAGTGCGGGACAAATTTAACCAAAAAGCCCATCACCCCCAGCGCGCTAGAATTGCAACAAAACCCCAGAGCCCGGAGCGCCAAAATGCGTATTTTTCATTTTCAAGGTTATCCATGGAAGCCCTAGAACATACAGAAGAGAGGCGTTTGCGCGCTAGCGCACAAGAGAGAGACGCGCTATTTAGCGATCAAATCCGCGAACACCAAGGTATTCCCATCGCGTGGTTGCTCATAGCGATCGTGGGGTTGATCTTATCCCTAGTGCTGTTCGCGCCCAAGATTTACCTGACTAACAACATCTACTACACCAGTCGCGCGATTCAAAAGCTCAAGGGTCAAGAAAACCTTCTGCAAGAAGAAAAACGCCAACTCCAGCTGGAGTTAGAACAACAACGCTACAAATACACCATAGAGAACATGCCCTAGCCCCCCCCCAAAGGGGTTTAGACTTTATAAGGTCTAAAATCCCTGTAAAGATCGCTGGCTTTGTCAAAAAAGCGCGCGTTTAAGGGGTGTAACTCGGCTCTGATCTCTGCAGAGGTTGCCTTGTCCAAATTGTCCTTATTGCTTTTAAACACCACGCTATAGCCAAAGAAATCCAGCATGGGCTTGAGCTCAAAATTAGCGGTGATCTTTTTTAAGTTGCTCGCAAAGACGATGAAGTGCTGTTCATTGTCCATCGCCAATTCTAAAAACGCCTGCCATTTGGCTAGACCGATTTTTTTGCTATGCAAGTCCTGTGCCTCATCTAAGGAGTCAATGAGGATGAAACTCCCCGGGGCGATATTTTCCTCAAAGAGTTGCGCGCTGGTGTGGGTGGCTACAATGCCATAATCTTGCAATTCTGCCATGCGCACGGCAATTTGCTTGCTGGCGTTGTAGTAATAAAGTTTCTTGCCAGTTGTTTGCAAATTTTTACCTAGAATTTTTAGCCAAGTCATTTGGGCTTCTAGGTCATGGCTTACCATGAGTAAGTGCGCTTGGCTGGTGTTAGCAAACTCGAGCATAAATTCTTTTTGCTCATAATCCACATCTACGCCAAGTTGCAATGCCCACCCCTGCACTTTTAAATCTGTGGGCATGCTAATGGGAGTTTCCCCATTGTAAAGCTTGTGGGGCACTTTTTGCGTGCCTTGTTCTAGAGCGGCTTGGTTGGTTTTTTGGATGAAAGCGGGCAATTTTTCATTAGCCGCATAGGGGATTGTCATAGACACATGGTAAATAGGATGCCCGCCATTGTCATTGTAAATCCCCTCTGGGCTTCCTTTAAGCGCGCAAGCGGCATCATTGGCTAAAACCGATAGGCTATCCTCTGCGTCCATCGCTAAAGCCACGCGGTTACCTATTTGGGCTTTCATAGATGTTGGGATCGTGGTCCCGCGCATGGTTTGGGTGGAAAAGATCAAATGGATACCATAGCTACGCCCCTTTTTGAGCAAGGCGTTGAGCAATTGCCCCACCCGGTCGCTTTCCTTACCCATGCCCTCTGCAAAGAGCACTTGGAATTCATCAATGATAACGACCATTCTTGGCATGGATTGCTTGGCGTTGTGGCGGTAGCCCTTAAAATCCTTGACTCCGCTTGTCTTAAACAATTCCGATCGCGCGTCATCTCTGCATTGAGCCACTCTAAAAAAGTGATCCCATAGGGCACAGAAGATTGCACACTCACTAACATGGCATGTTCTAAAATGGGGTTAGCATAGGCGCTAAATTCCACGCCCTCTTTGTAGTCCAACAAGAAGAGGCGCAATTCATCCGGGGAGTAATAATAGGCTAAGTTTTGGATTAGCACATTCAAAAAGTTAGACTTCCCGCTCCCACTACGCCCACACACCAAAGTGTGATGCTGGGTTTGATCGCCCCCAATCTCAAAGAGCACTTCTCTATGATCGCTATCCCAGCCAATAGGCACACTCACAATAAAGGTGCTTTCTTTGCTCCAAAACTCTTGGGGTCTTTGCAACGCGTCTATCTCGCGCTTCACTTGCTTGCGCTCAATGTAGTATTGTTGCACGGCGTGCGCAAAAGCGTTTAAATGTTCTTGTGCCACGCTAAAATCATGCACCACTTGCAAATTGAGTTGTTCTAAGTGGGGGGGCAGGGCTTGGAAATTCTGCGCGTAGTCGTGCAAATATTGTTGCAAGGCTTTTAGCCCTACAGAGGCTTCGCCCTCTTGCGCGCTGTAGATAAAGCATAGCACCCCATTAGAGGGTCCATAACGCACAATCTTTTGCAAATAGTGCAAACTCTGGCTATCTAGGGCATCTACTCCGCTTAAAAACAAGGCGCGCACTTCTAAAATGTCCGGATTATTGCGGTTAAAATGCATGAAGTCCTTGTAGTTGGCTAATTTTTCTTGTAAATTGGCTTTCAAGTAGCTATAAAGACTTTTTAAAGCCTCTTTGATCTCATCGCCCTCTGTGAGAATCTTTTGTTTGTAGATAAAATCGTTGTCTTTTTTGAGCAGTCTGCGCGCCAGCGCGAACAGCCCTCCTAGACTGAGCGCGTCCACTAGCACCACTTCTAAATGCGTGAGGGGCACAGCTGAGATCAAGCGCATCAACGCCTCGCGCATGAAACGCGGGGTTTGTTCGCTATCTCCATAGAGGGTGGGGGGTGGGAAGGCATAGGATTTGGGCACATAAAAGGGTTCAAAACTCTCATGGGCATGCCCATCGCGCACTTCATACAAGCCCACGGCTAAAAAATCTGGGTATTGCTTGCCATGGTTGGCGTGCAATTCTCCGCCTAGCTGGGGCTGGATCGCGCGGATTTCTTTAATGCGATCTTGCACCTTGTGTAAATTCTCCTGAATCCTAGACATGGGCGCGTTTTCAAAGCGCACGCTTTTAAGAGCTAGGTCCAAATCTTGTAAGAGAGTGTCCATGTTAATCCTTATGGGTTGATGCTTTGGGCGCGTTTGACCAAATCCCTAGCTTCCTCTAGGCAATTTTCAATGATCTGTTTGGTGTTGCGAATCTCATATTCCAAATTTTCCAAGTGGTTTGTCAGGTTGCACATGGGATGAAAGACTTCCACACTCAGCTTATGCCCTAACTCATCGTTCATCGCCTCTAAAAATTGACTCTCCAAACTCTGTAAAAACAAAGTGATGCCATCATAATGCATGGATGCCTCCTAGCTCTCTAGCTTTTTGACAAACATTTCAAAGACCAATAGGGGGGTTTTGGTGTAAGTGTCTGTGTCTAAGAACAAGACCTTTTGGGTGTTGTTGTCTAGCAGATAATACCCCCCATACCCATCGCTCCCAAAGACGATCTCGCCCTCTTGCAAATGCTCCTTGAGCGCGTCCATGAAAAACACAAACAGACATTTTCCCTCCGTGTTGAAGTCCAGCACATTTTTGAATTGGTAAGTTTCTTTGCCAATAGAAAAACTGCGCTTGGGGGGGATCGCGTTGTTAGTTTGCTTGAGGAATTCTATAAATTCCGGGCTAAAGCTCTGGTGGCAAAACTCCTGCGCGGCTTGCAAACCCTCCTCTTGCAAGGGGATCACAAAATCCCAATTTAGGTATTGAGCTGTGTTGCTATTTGTTGCCATAGGGGGTATCCTTTCGTGTGGGGGACTTTGAGTAAAATTTCTTCGCGCACTAATTGCATCGTGCCTAAAGGCGGGTTGCCATCAAAATGCCATAAATAACCCTTAGGGGTGATGCCCTTGTTGATTTGTAATTGTTCTTCCTCATTAAAGAGTTCTTGTAAAGAAGAGCGTTCCTCTAGGGCTTTTTGCAAGGCTTTAAGCGCGCGAAAGACCAGCATAGGTTTTTCCTCGCTCAAGTGATCTAAACCTATGGTGGTAGAAAACACCGCAGGGAATAAAGGCAGATTTAGTTCGCTAAAGCCAACTTGGAGGGTATTATCAGGGCTTGTGATAAACTCCTGCTTGTGCTCCTCTAAAAATTCTTGATACTTGGCATTGGCTTCTTGGATTTTGGCTTCTTGCAAAGCGGGTTCTAGCTGTTGGTGCAATTCTGCCAAACGATCCAAAAGGGGTTGTAATTGGGGCGGGGGGATATTGTATTGCTCCTCTATAATGCTAGCTGCCTCATTGGAACGCCGACACAGCTCATTGTGTTCCTCATCATAGGCAAGCAATAGATTCTTGCTTTGCTGGTAAGCCTCCTCTAAGATTTGGCTCTCGATGCGCTTGATCTGCTCGGTGTAGATTTCTAAAGCCTGCTCTAAAAGGGCGACTTTTTCCTCCCATTGTTTGCGTTTATTGGTGGCTATGGTTAGGGCGACTGTGGCTGCGGCTACAGCCGCCATAGTCCAAGGTTCTGGAGTTAGCCAAGCCAAGCCAAGCAAATATTTGCGATACTCCTCAGTTTTTCTAGCATCGGCTAGCCCCGCCCTAGCCTCCTCTAAAAGCTTTTTAGTTTCCAAGCACTCCTTACAGATCGCCTCGTAATACTCTTGCAATTCCTGCAAGAAGTTACGGGTTTTTTGGTGTAACCCGTCCCTAAAAAAGCGCACCTGCGTGATGACTTGGCGCACCTCTTGGGTATTGACTTGGACTGGCATGCTAGCGTCCTAGATAATCTCTGGCTTCTTGAATTTTGCGTCTAAGCCAGCGCACCTGTTCGGTCGCCTCCGCATCAAAGCGTTTTAAAAACACCTCCAAATCCTTAAGCACTTCCTCAAACTCCAAATATTTGGGATCAGCCCAAGTATCCCCTAGCGCGCGGAAATGCGCGTTGAGATCATTAACCATGTCGTTGAGATCGTCCATGAATCGTTGCAGATGGTTGGTAAAATCCTCTGTTTCCTCAGGGTTGATAACCGCTTGTGCCATTGTGTTCCTTTGTTTTAAAATTTTCTTATCCCGCCCAACCGCCCACTTATTTATAGATTGTCCTCAGATCCGTGGGGCTTGGTGTCCCCCTGAGTGCTAAACTTCCTGTCCACTTGGCGCGCAGGTTGCACCGGTGTTTCTGGTTTGGGCGCGCGCTTGCCTTTTAACGCGTTCTCATAGGGTTTGAGATTCTCTTGGTGGAATCTTTGGATGCCACTAAGGTCTTTGGGCTCTTCTTCTGGCTCCTCTAAAGGGGCTTGGGGCGCGTTCTGTTTGCTTAAATCCACATTGGTAGAAAGCCACAAAGCACCATCTTCTAGTTTGTTGCCCGCAAAATCCTCTACACTGCATGCCAAATGGCAATCCATGTTCAAGAGGTCTAGCACCACGCGCACACTCTTAGCGTCCCATAGACTTTCTTCCAAGCGTTCTTTAAAATGGGGACTTTCAAGCACGATGGCGTGTTTGCCCACTTGGTTGAGCCAAGCAAAGGCGTAATCTTTGGGCACGCGCGGGTCAGTAATGTTGTAGTCCTCCTCGAAGGTTGCCCAAAAATTGGGCTCAATGTCCTCAAAATGCGCTTTTTGGCGGTTGAGACTCACGATGCCCTTGTTGGTGTGTCTAAAGACACACACGCGGTTATCCACCAATACAAACATATAAGCGTATGGCATGGTCGCTCCTTAATCTAAATGGATGTCTGGGCTTTCAAAAAGCAACTCCCCATCGCCAGAGAAAATGCCCACCTTGAGCGTGCTCGCGTTCAGCGCACAAATTTTCACCCGATGGGTTTCATCGTAGTAGCGATCGAGGCGCACAGAACGCCGTTTAGCCTCGTGAATGGGGAAATCGCTAGAAAAGGCTTTGGGTTTGTCGGTGTAATTAAATTCCAAAGTGTCCGCCATGACATAGTCTAAAAAGTCCACCCACTCGCCCACCTTAATGCGATCACGGCTGATTTCCACCTTGAACAAGCCGTAATCATCAATGCCCAAGTGGAATTTGAACTTAGGTCCTTCCTCTGCCTCTCTTTCTTGCAAGACGCGAATCCCCCTTGGACGCGGGCGGCTATCCAGCAGTCCAAAAACCACACCGGTTTTACAAGTGGGTTTGAAGTGGCTTTTTTGCTCTGGAGCTCGACCGGTGAGTTGCTTGATTTTTTCATCAGCTTCAAGCGTGCCTAAGGGTGGGTAGAGCTCAAATTCCATTTCTTCGCTTTCTTGTGTGCCTACCACGCTTGCTTGGTATTCCTTGTAGCGCGCCTTTTCCTTTTCAATGTGTTCTAAAAACAGCTCTTTGACAATGGGCGAACGGCTCGCATTCCCGCCTAAGAAAATGTGCAATTTGTTCAATTTTTTCATCTTTTTGGAGGCAAGCTCTAGGGCGTGGAAGAAGTTATCCACTCCCTTGCCAATCTCCTCTTTGAGAATGTGGAGCAATTTGGTGTAGTCAATTTTGAGATCGATCACATCTCTAGCCCCATTTTTGTTTAAGAGTTGGATTTTTTTGACCTCCTCCTCTTGTTCGTCGTCCAAATGATCCTCTTGCAAGCTCTCTACAAAGACACGCAAATGTTCCACCAAGTCTTGTAAATTGCGCTTGCCCTCGCGCGAATTGTCTAGTAACCCCCTGAGTGCTGCGCTATCCACGCCCTCGTAATTGGGGGTGGCAATTGCGATCTGCTTGTTTAGCAATTGTGAAAAGTTTTCGGGTTCTTCAAAGACCTTAGAAGCAAGCAATTCTAAGAGATTTTCCCCACCTAGGTATTTCATCCCCTCTGCTCCAAAGTGGGAGATGTCAAAACCAAAGGCTTTTTCTGCGCTTCTCTCCCAAGTGCCAAAGTCAAAATCTGTTGTCCCGCCCCCAAAGTCAAAGACTCCGTAATTGACAATACCACAATCTGGGCGCGCAAACCCAAAGGCTTGTAAGGCAGTGATCGCATAGGCAGCTGGCTCACTAGCCCTAAGCTCCACGCTCAATTGGTTGGTGTTTTCATCAAATACCCCTTTTGGCAAGGATTTCCTCAAGCCCTTTTCAAAACTTTGGCGGATTTTTTCGGCTTGCTCCTTCTCGTATTTAACCGGGTAGGAGAGGAAGTATTTCAAATGCACCCCGCTGTTCATGTTGTTGATGTAGCGCCCCAAAATGTAGGCGTAAAACTCAATGGGGTTGTTATTTGTGCACGCCATAAAGCTCCCTAAATCCCATGTGCGCCCATCGTTAAGATACTCCAAATCTTTTAGGCGGATTTCATAATGCGCCGTGCCCGCCCATTGTTTGAGCTTGTAGAAAAAGCGGTAGTAGTCATTCCCCGCTGCACGCTTAAACTCGTTAAAGGCGGTGTGGGCGGTGGTAAGGTCTTCTACCTCTGTAAAGGGGCGGTGTTCGAGCGCGCCATAGTCGCCTAAGAATTTTTGGTGGTGGCGGAACTCAATGATGGTGGGGTTTTCAAAATCCTTATCGCCCACTTCTTTAAAGGCTTCTTGCGTGCCAATAGAGATAAGGGTTTTTCTGCCCGAATCGTCCAAAAACGCCGCTGTGGTGCTCTTGGTGCCAAAGTCAATGGCGACTTCGCTATGTTTGATATCCACGCTAGGGTGGCGCGCGTTGAGCTCTTTATCCAGCTCAAAGTTAATCGCCTTGTTTTTCTTGTTCTCTTGTTCAAAGGGGTAAATGTCCCAATGCCCTTGGTTGGGGTCTTCTAACAAGGATGGGGAGTAGGGGTGCATCCCAATGGCGCGCCAATCCACCTCTAAAAGCCACTTATTAAAATCTTGGGTGGGGATGTGGATAGTGGCGTAGTGGGTGATTTGCTCTAGCGTGTCTACAAATTTCTTGGAGATAAAGGGGGTTTTGCCCCTCTCCCATGTTTGCATTTCCTTGATGTAGCTCAAAAACTCAGGCGATCCCACACAATCGTCCTCAGGCTTGACGCTGGAGATGAGTTTTACTAAGCGCACAAAGCGTTCTCGCTCCTCATCGCTCAAGTCCGCTTGAAACTTGATATAGCCCTCTTTTAAATCCTGCACTTTTCTTTGTGCCTCGGCTAACGCGTTTTTCAAGTCCTGATTATGCGCTTTGGCGATTTTCCTAAATTCCTTAGCTAGGGGGTGGTTGCTGGGCAGTGCTAGATTTTTAACACTCACTCTTGTTTTTATGCTCATGGTTGTCCTTTGTGTGTTGTTTTTATCGTGCCACGCTCACTAAGCTAGTGTGCTTGACCTTGCCTTTTTGCTTATAGCCCTGAAAATGCACCTTAGTGATATTGCCTTGGGTGGGCATACTCTGATCGACTTTGCCACATTGCTCGGAATTATAACGATCCCCCTCTTGCACCCTCAGGCGTTCCAAACCCATTTGCTCGCCCACTAATTCAAAGAGAATGTCAAAAAAATCTTGGAGCTGGGGATTATCCAAATGCCCCTTATTCTTGCTGTATTGATCCTCGATCTGAGTAGCCAGCATATCTAGGGTAAAACCCAAATCCTTACAAACCTCGTAGAGAAATTCCTTAAAATGGCGCGCCACTAGGGAGGGGATGGAGCTTTGCTTGGCGATTTCAAAGAGATTTTTGAGGGGCTCAAAATCCTTATACGCCTCTGCTAGCGCGCGCGCGTTGGCGACTTCTTTTTCTTTGGCTTTGAGATCTTGTGTTTTCTGATCTAGTTGGGTTTGCAGGGTGTTTTTGTCGCCCTCTAGGGTTTTATAGTCGCGATCGCGTTGCTTTTTTTGCTCTTCCCAGCCATCGCGCTGGCGTTCTGCTTCCCTTTTTTGCGCCTCTAGCGTGCTGTAGTCGGTTTTGGCGGTTTTGATTTGCTCTTGAAGTGTCTTAATCTTGCTAGCGCGCTCATCCAAATCACCCTCTAGCCTTTTTACCTCATCGCGTGCGTCTTTTAGTTCTTGTGTCAGTGCGCTAACCTTATCCCCTTTTTCCTTCCAATCCTTGCACTCCCCCTTGAGATCCTTGATCTCTTTCTTGAGATCTTTGATCTTGTCCTTGAGTTTGCGCTTTTTGTTTGCCATCTCTTCCTCCTCTTGATAGGACACCTCTAGCTCTGAGGCTAGCTCCCCCAACGCCTCTTCTAGTGCCTTTTGGTGCCTGCGCGCCTGCTCGCTCTTTTGGTATTTAAACGCCTCTTGAATCTGCTCGTTTAAATCCTTTTTTTTTAGCTCCTCGTCCAACCCTAAGTCTGCTAAGATGTCTCCAATGGCGTTATAAGCGCTTTGGAGTTGTTTAGAGAGAGCCCCAGAGCGTTCATTAGCGCGCTCCAAGTCTTTTTGCAGCTGTGTGTTCTGCGTAACCGCGTTTTGGTGTTGGGGGTTATGCAGAATGTCTTTTCCCATAGCCTGCGTGTCTATTGAGTGTTTTGACTCGGGTGTTTTCTCATTGCCATTGTAAAGTTTGCTGGTCTTATGCACGGTGGCATCTAAAAAACCTTGTCCATCATCAATATGTAAAACCACTTCGTAGGTAGCCATTTGTTTCCTTTCAAATTGAAGTTTTGCCTTTGCGTGTTGCTGTGTTCTAATTCATGGATTCTCCTTATTGGCGCGGAGTTTGCGCGCAAGTAAGATCAAAGGACCACACCGGTGATCGGGGATTTTCTCTCCCTTAATGTCTTTAGGGATTTCTAGGGCGTTGCGCTTGAGCGCGGGGTTTGTTGGGTGCGTGTGCAATTGCAAAGACGCGGGGATTGCCTTAGCAAAGAAGTAAGCTAAGGCTTGGTTAAGCTCCTCTAGCTTGAGATCAAAACGGGGCGCAATGGCTAAGTGGCTAGGGACTTCTAGGGCTTGATCGCTTAAGATCACAAAAGCATGCGCCTTTTCAAGCTCTAAGCGCGCCTTTTCTGCCAACCACTCCCAAAAATAGGGCTTGAAGTCCTGCCACAAACTGTCGTGCCGACTCAACGCCTCAAACCCCTCTGGATTAAACACCCCTGCTGCGATCCTGGCATTTTCACACACGATTAACAAATTTGCCATGTGTTCTCCTTCAATAAGCTATTCACAACTCCACCCTTTTACACGCGCTGAGATACTTCCCACTCTCTAATCCCTCTTGTGTAGCGACCACAAATTCCAAAGCGCTAGGGCTCACCACACGCACAAATATAAAGGCTTGCGCGTTAGCGACATCTGTTTCTAGGCTCTTTTTAGAGATCGCCCCATCGTTGATACTCAGACTTTGCGCGCTCGCGCTGGCTTGGGAGGTGTAGTAGAGTTCAAAGTGGCTCTCAGACGCGTCTAAGAATTTCACCCATGTTTTATACGCCTGTTTTCTATCCAGCAGAATTTCAAATTTCTCTTTGCGCGCCCGACCCACATAGTATTTAAAAGCGATGTTTTCTTGGACATTGTTGTCAATAACTTGGATTGCCCCGCCTTTGCGCGCCCTAATAAGCCCAAAGGCGACACCCGTTTTGCCATTGGGTTTGTCTAAATCCGCGCTCTCTAGAGGTTTATGCAAGATAAAGCTAAAACCATCTTGGGAGAGTTGTGCGATCTTTTTCAAAAAGAGTTCCTCCACAAAAATAGATTTGCTGGAATTGCCCGCCAAAAAGATGTGTAAAGCGTCGATGTCCATCGCCCCATCGCCCCCTTGTTCAAAATACGCCTCCACCGCAGCCACAAAGTCGTAAAAGAAGTTCTCCACCCCTTTTCTAATGCGCTCTTTAAATAGGGCTAGCACCTCTGGCGCGCTGAAGTCTAGGCGCACTCCTGCGCTTTGTTGCCCGTAGCGATCAAAGAGATTTAAGGACAATTCGCCCTCATCCTCAAAGTCTTTGCCCTCCCAAAGGGGGCGTAATTTCTCCATAAGGCTCTTGGTGTTGGTGTGCGCTTCTTGGGAATGGTTGATCAACACTTCAGCGCCCAAAAACCCCTCTCCCTCTGCAGGTTTTCTAAAGGGAATTTGTTTCTCTAGCAATAAATCTTTATTGCGTTTAAACACCTCAAAGCTGGCTAACTCCAGCAAGTTTTCCCCACCCAAGTAGCGATCTCCTCCACCTCCAAAATGCTCCAAAGTGTAGTCATAGCGGCTATGTGCGTCCGTGCCTTGGAACAAACCAAAGTCAAAATCTGTAGTCCCGCCTCCAAAGTCAAAGACTCCATAGAAAATACGCTCATTTTCACTTGGATCAAAGCCATAACCCTCTAAAGCCATGATCGCATAGGCGGCTGGCTCACTCGCGCCCGCCTCTACTTTAAGTTGCTTGGCTATGCCTTGATTGTGCAGGGCATTAGGCAAGGATTTGGCTAGCCCTCTTTTAAAGCTTTGCAAAATCATGTTGCGCACTTCTAGCTCGTAAGTTACGGGGAAAGAAAGCAGGTAATTTAAAAAAATCCCATGGTGTTGGTTGTTGATATAAAGCCCTAGATAGTAGGCGTAAATCTCAATAGGGTTTAAATCCTCTCCCTTGATCTGCAAACTCCCCTTCACTTCAAAATGCGCCTTTTGTTTGTCTAGAATCTGGAGTTTCTCATATTTATCGCCCGCCCATTGTTTGAGCTCGCTTAGATAAGCGTTATATTCATTAGACCCACTCCCCAAAAACGCGCTATAGGCTGTGTGTGAGATATTGACATCGCTCCATTGGGTTTTAGGGCGACCCGCTTGGGATTTGTAGCTTTTAAGAAAAGCGCTTAAATTGTTAAAGCTAATGATGGTGGGGTTTTCATACTGGTTTTTCTCAACCCTAGCAGAAAAATCCCCCAAGCCCACGCGCATAGGCAGGCTTTGGTTTTGACTTTGGCAAACCACCACACTGCTAGTTGTCCCAAAATCAATCCCCACCACACCTTCTTTAATATCTGCTTTGGGGTTTCTAGCCATCAAGGGGGGTTCAAGGTTGAGGCGCACCTTACCCCCCTGCAACAAATACGCCATATCCCAAAGCTCCCAAGAACCCCGATTGGCATCGCTTAGTATTCTGGGGTCGTATTCTTGGATATCCGCGCGGCGTGTATCCGCGTTGGTGAGCGCGCGCACAAAAGTATCAATCTCCCCCCTTGCTAGGGGATCGTTTTCATCTACACAGAGGGTTTTAATCGCCCTAATGGTTTTCTTGGCATCCTTGCGCCTTTTGTAAAACTCCGCCCCCATGCCTAGCACAATTAATGCCCCCAACACCCCTATCACGATTGTCCAAAGTTTGAAGATGAGGGTTAGGATAATCGCTACACTGGATAAGCCCACTAAGGCTGTTGCGACTAGCAAAAAAATCTGTTCCCCTGATGAACCGCCGCTCTGTTTACTATCTCTAAGCGCCTCTATAAAAACCGCCTTAAGTCTTTGTTGCAAATTCCCCCTCTTTGTCTTGGCTAATTTGAGCGCCACCATCACCGTTGCAACACCCAAGATTAATGTTAAAATGAATAGTATCCACATGCGCTCTCCTCATACTCTCACTACAGAAGCCCTTTTGACTTCTCCACTTCTAGAGTGCCTAAAGCCCCGCAGCAGCACTTCCACGACCGCCCCGCTGGCGTTGGTGCTAGAGTGGTGGCGTTGGTGCTTGGTGGGGTCGTAAGCTTGCCCCACTTCCAAAGGATCTAGCTGGTAGGGGGTGGCTTGTGCGTAGTAAGCAAAGAGGGCATAAAAGATTTCTACGAGAGTGTGCGCGCCCTCTGTGCTTTCTTTAAGCGCGTTATTGGTGTAATCCCAAAGCATTTCAATGTTTTTACCCTGAGTGCCAATGACTAGAAAAGCAAGCGGATCGCCCTCATTGAAGAGATTGCTAAGTCCTTGTTTGAGCGGAGCGGGCAAGGTCAAAAAGAGTCCGTAGGCTTGGATTTTGTGTTTTTCTAACTCTGCGTGGGCTTGATCTAATGCCTCCTTAGTGCGCTCTAATTGCGCTTGGGCTTGATCTAACGCCTCTTGCATGTTTTCTAATTGCGCTTGTTTTTGTCTGTGCGCTTCTTGCAGGGTGAGCAAGTCTTTTTCTAAAGTGGCTAGCTGGGTTTTATAGCCTTGTAATTCCTCTTGCACCTTGTGTATCTCTTGGCGCGCTCTTTGCTCTTGTTCTGCCATGTGTGTTGCATTGGTTTTTTCTTGGCTTGAAAATAGATTTTTAAAACATTGGATAAAACATTGAAACATCGCTTCTTGCACCTCTTGATCTTGGAGTAGGTCTAACACTTGGGTTTTTAGGGGGTTTTGCATGCTTATCCTTTATTGATGATGCGGATGCCATTAAACACTTCTTTGGGCTTACCCGGGGTGTTGTGGCGCGCAGGGGTGGGGGGCGTGGATTTGAGATCTTCTCTAAAGGCGATCATCGCCTTTAGAATGCTGGTTCTTTTAATGCCTAGAATCTGGTGGCGCAGTTGTTGCGCGTCGTCTAGGGAAGCGCGTTTATTGCCATGCGCGCTCTCGTTGCGGATACTTTGGAAAGTGCTAATGGTGTCTACAAAGGTTTTAGAGAGAAAGAATTTCAAGGGCACGGGCAGATTAGCGATCAAATTCCTCATCTTGTGTTGAGTCAAGATGAATTTATAGGTCCCCAGATTGGGTTTATGGTGTTTCAAGTCGCTAAGGATGTAGGTCGTGCTTTGCACCTGGTAACCCAAGCCCAAAACCCCTGAATCCACAGATGCCAAAAATTCTACTAACTCCTTAAAAAAGGCGTAGATCTCTTGCTCCAAGACTTTGGAATACTTGAGGGTGATCGTGCTAAAGTCATATAGGGGGTCTTGCTTATTGCCCTGAAACTCTAGCTCAGCGTAGATGATATTATCCAAGCTAGCATGGTGGAGTTTGTAGGCGCAATCCCCAAAATTGAGCGCGATTAGGTGATTTTTCAGGGTTAAAAACTCCTGACTCTTAAAGACATTGGGGTAAAACTTCTGGGGGCTCTCAAAATAGTTTCTCTCTTGTTTCATCTCTATGGACAAGGGGTAATCATAGTCATTGCCATAGATTCTAAAGGTGTGGTTGCCGTAGTTGGGGGTGGTAAAATTGGGTAAATACGCATCGCGGATGGTGATAAAATCGTTGCGTTCTAGTTCGCATAAATCCGTGATGATGAACCACGCCTCCACAGCGTAATTTTTCTCTTTATAGTAGTTTGGGGCGCGCACCTGCCCTAATTGCCTTTGCACCGCCTCCACCTTAGCCACAAACAAGCTCGCGTAATTCGTCAAGAAGAGCTGTAAAACATTGCTAGGGCTGGTGTTTTGGTAAATGCGCTGTAGGGTTTGGGGGAATTTGTGTTCCTTGTCCTTGGATTTAGGGCGAATCTTGCCAAAGGCAACCTTGCCATCTTGCTTGAGAATATCCAAGTGCAATTTAATCACATCGTTTTGGTAATAGTCATTGTAGAGAATGAGAAGATTTTGCATCAAAAATCCTAATAGCCAGTGTTTGCTAGATGATACCTAAGTGCTGCGACAGCTTATGTCGCTAGAATAGCTTTTTGTGGAGGAAAAGAATGAAAGACCATGACAAATTAGCCACGCGCCTCTCCCAAATTTTACTCAAGATCAACCAGGGCGAAGTCTTGCATGTGCGATCGCTCGCCCAAGAGTTTGGCGTGAGTGTGCGCACGATCCAGCGCGATCTCAACCGGTTTGCGCCCTTGATCGTTGGGGGGGGGGGGGAAGTACCTTTCTTGTGATAAATTAGGCAGACTTCCCCATAATGCCATGTTATCCCTCATCACGCTCAGTGGGGCGCAATCGCTCTACCCCAGCCTAGAACCCCAATTTTTAAACGATCTTCTGCAAACCCCCCAAACCCTTGTTGTGCGCACGGATTTTGAAGAGATCGCCAGCGCGCAGCAAAGCTTTATGGCGATCAAAGAAGCGATTTTGCAACACAGAGTGCTATCCTTTAGCTACAAAAACAAGCCCCGCCAAGCCAATCCTTACAAACTCCTCAATAAACATGGCATTTGGTATTTGCTAGCGGAGGAGCAAGGTTGTTTAAAGACCTTCACCCTCAAAAAGATCAGCGCGTTAGAGGTGTTGGACGCGCGTTTTAGCCCCCAAGCGCACACCCTAGCCCAGCTTGACAAACACCCCGGTTGGTTTTGCCAACACCCTATCAAGGCGACTTTGCGTATCCAAAAAGCCGGCGTGCCTTATTTTTTACGCAAATGCTTTTTTGCCCACCAAGAAACATGTCTCTTAGACAATGGCGATTTAGAAGTGTCTGTGCGTTGCGCGTATGAAGATGAAATCCTCAATTTCATTAGGGCTTGGATTCCCTACGCCAAGCTCTTAACCCCCAAATGCCTGCAAGCCAAGCTGAAAGCCCAATTACAAGCCTATTTACAAGAATTAGACCCCTAGGATTTCAGGCGTTTGATCTTGGCTCCCAAAGCGCGCATTTTGGATTCTAGATTCTCATAGCCTCGATCCAAGTGGTAGATGCGGTGCACCCTAGTTTTGCCCTTAGCCACCAACCCAGCCAACACCAGCGCGCAAGAAGCCCTCAGATCGGTCGCCATCACATCAGCCCCCATGAGTGTGCTCCCCCCCTTGATACGCGCTAGCGAACCCTTTAAACTAATTTGTGCGCCCATGCGCTGTAATTCGCTCACATGCATAAAGCGGTTTTCAAAGAGTCGTTCTTCAATCAAACTCCCCCCATTGCACTGCGTGGCTAGTGCCATAAATTGGGCTTGTAAATCGGTGGGGAAACCGGGGTATTCGGTGGTGATGATCTCAAAGGGGGCGCGTGTGGGAGCGGGAGATATGCTAATGCTGTGCTGGTTGGGGCTTAATTCTTGGACATCTAGTTTAAAGCCAATTTCGCTAAGTTTGCCCAAAATGGCTTCTAGATGGTGGGCGTTGGCGTGCGCGCAACACATGCTAGAATTGGTGATCGCCGCTGCGCATAAATAAGTCCCGCATTCAATGCGATCGGGGATGATTTCTATGGGTTTAAAGCTTAGATTCTCTTGCTGTGTGCCCTGTATACTAATTTCGCTACTCCCCGCCCCGCTAATCTCCACCCCTGCGCTTTGCAAGAACGCACAAAGTTGCACCACTTCGGGTTCTTTAGCCGCGTTGATGATCTTGCTCTCTCCTTTGGCTAGCGCGGCAGCCATCACAATATTTTCTGTGCCCGTAACGCTGATCTTATCAAAGATAACATCGCAACCCTTGAGCCCGCCCTTTGCCTTGGCTACAATATAGCCCTGTTCGATATGGATGTGCGCGCCCATTTTTTCTAGGGCTTTCAAGTGTAAGTCCACAGGACGCGCCCCAATGGCACACCCCCCGGGCAAACTCACCTTGCACTTCCCAAAACGCGCTAAGAGCGGACCTAAGACCAAAATAGAAGCGCGCATTTTGCGCACAATGTCATAGGGGGCTTCTAGGTGAGAGATATGGCTAGCGTCTAGCTTGAGGCTGTGCAAATCCTCCCAATGCGTTTGCACGCCCAAGTGTTCTAAAAGACTCACCATCGCGCGCACATCGGCTACGGCGGGCAGATTTGTAATGTGGGTATGCGCCCCGCCTAGTAGAGCGCAGGCTAAGATAGGCAAAGCGGCGTTTTTAGCCCCTGAGATCGCCACACTACCGCTTAAGGGTTCTTGCCCCTTGATTTCTAAGTAGTCCATTTAGTCCCTTTTCTTGTGTTTGAGCGCAAGACCTATGGTGTTGGCGATGGATTTAGCCAGCTTGGGGTTGGCATTTTCTAGATCATGCCCGAATTTGATCGTGCGATCGATGTCTAGGTATTCGCTCCCTGCAATGTCTTCTACAAAACCTAGCCAATCTCCCTCTTTGACATTTTTAGGCAGAGTGTTGTAGTAGCGCGTAAAATTCTCTAAGAGCACCTCAAAATCCCCCTTGGTTTTTAACATTCTAAAATTGCTAATGAGCTCGCTTAAAGAGGGGAGCTTGGCGCGGGGGGGTGGGGGTTGAGAATAGGTGTAAACCAGCCCGATAATAAAGACGGGAAAAGCCAGAAAAAACCCCGCACTCCAATAGATCGCATAAAACCACAGATCGCCCATTAGGCTTTCACCCATTGGTAAAAATCATTCGTGGCTTGCACAAAGCCATCCATGCTCCCACAGTCGTAGCGCGCGCCCTGAAACTTGTAGGCTAAGACTTGTTTGCGTTGGGATTGCTCCAAGAGCGCGTCTGTGATTTGGATTTCTTGGTTTTTACCCGGCTTGGTGTTTTTAAGCACACTAAAAATATCCGGGGTTAAGATGTAACGCCCGATGATGGCTAAATTGCTGGGGGCTTCTTGGGCTTTGGGTTTTTCTACCATGTCCATCACTTGGTAAACCCCATGGGCGATCTCCTGCCCCTTGATAACCCCGTATTTATGCACCTCTTCTAGGGGCACCTCCTCAATGGCGACAATACAGCATTGGTATTTGGCATAGAGTTCTACCATTTGGCGCAACACGCCCGGACCTTGGGAGTTGATGCATAGATCGTCTGCTAGCACCACACAAAAGGGCTCATTGCCAATGAGGGTTTGGGCTGTGTAGATGGCATGCCCTAGCCCCTTCATTTCGTGTTGGCGGGTGTAGGAAAACTTGCAGGCTTGCATGATCGCGCGGATACTCTTTAGGTATTCTTCTTTATTTGTGCCATTGATCTGGTGTTCTAATTCGTAACTGATGTCAAAGTGATCTTCAATGGCGCGTTTGCCCCTCCCGGTTACAATCGCCATCGTGTCGCACCCTGCCTCTAGGGCTTCTTCTACGCCATATTGGATCAAGGGTTTATTCACAATGGGCAACATCTCCTTAGGCATAGCCTTTGTGGCGGGTAAAAAGCGCGTGCCATAGCCCGCAGCAGGAAACAGACATTTTTTAATCATGGTTATCCTTGTGTTGGAGTGTGTCTTGGAAAAAGGCGTTGAGATCAAGGGGCTTGGCATGGGGAGCAAAAATGCGCTGGTAGATGATGTAATTAGCCATCACCTTTTGCCCGTAAATGCGTGTTTCTTCATAGGGGATTAATTCCATACTCAGCCATGGTTCAAACTTGCCGGGTTCAAAAAAATGCCTTTGATTCAAAAGCCGTCTGAAAAACCCGGGACCGGCGTTGTAGCAATAAGCCACAAAGAGAGGGTGTTTAAATTCGGCTTTCAGATAATTGAGGTAGTAATTGCCAAAGGGAAGGGCGATCTTGGGGTTAAACATGTCGGTGAGCTTAGTGGGACCCACACCCATTTTCTGGGCAAAATTGGGCACATTGAAGGGCATGATCTGCATTAAACCTAGAGCATAAGATCGCGAAATCAGCGCGGGCAAGAGCAAACTCTCTTGGCGCGCGATGGCGTAGGCTAGCGCTCTCTCTTGCAGAGAGCCCCAAGTAATAATGTGTTCGTAGGGAGCTAAAAAGTAATGCTGTTTGGGGTTGTAACGCCCTAAGAAATAAGCTAAATGGGGGAGGGTTTGGGGGGTTTTTAGACTCTCTAGTCTTTGATTGCGCGCGGGACCCTCTGGCATCGCCAAAGTCTTGTCCTTAAAAATTTGCCAAGCAAAGGGGTCGCTGATGTCAAAGGGGGGCTTTTTATGGCGGGCTTGCAGGGTGGTTACTAGCTGGTAGACTGGGGTTTTGTGGAGCTTGAAGTTAGCATAGAGGCTAAAGAGATTGGGATTATCGCTTTGGCTCAAACTCTCTAAAAGCGCGGAGTCTTGGCTGACTAGGTATTGCCAAAAGAGGGCTTTATCTTTGAGAAAGGGGTTAGTAGCCAAGTAGGCGGTGCGTTTGAAATAATCCAGCGCGCGCTCTTCTTTGTGTTGCACAAGCGCGTTGATCCCTAGCACAAAAAAGGTTTTGTCATCACTATTAGTGATATGGGCTTTGGCTAGAGATTTTTTAAAGCGCAAAAAGCGCGCGTCCATCACGATGCGCTGGATAATTTGGTTGAGTTTGGGGTCGTTTTGGTTGATGAAAGATTCGAGCCATTCGGGGCTAATGTGGTGGTCTAAGAGTTGGAGGCGTTGTTTGTAGGGCAGGGCGTTGTAAATGAACACCAAAGTGGAAACACTGCTTTTAAACAGGGCTTTTAAAATGTCATGCTGGAGTAAAATGCCAATGGAGGTGTTGAGTTTGGGGTAGTCTTTGGCAAGCTTGCCTTGCATGAGTTGCAATAGCGCGTGTTGGGATTGATCTTTGGCGTTGCTAAAGATTTTAGAAACACTCAAACCCAAGGCGATGCAAGAGGCATCCTTTAGGGCAAGCTCTTTGAAAGACAAGAGACTACACAAATTGGGCACACCTAAGCTTAGCGCTTTTTTAGCGCGCATGGCTTCTTGGATCGTTGCACTCTTGTAGGTAACCAACTTGTAAGCCACCTTGGCTTCTTGGGTCGTGGTGCTCTCTTCTTTAAGAAACATCCAAATGTAAAAATCGCGCGCGATGCCCGCTGGTTTGTTTTTAAGAAACTCTAGGCTTAGAGTTTGCGCGCCTAAACAGCCACACACACAACACACACACAGGACTCTAAGCACGCTCACCCCCGCGCGTAAAGGAACAGGACTTTTACCACAGTCATGTCGATAAATTGCAAGGCGATGACCACGGCTAAGGGCGAAAGATCGATTCCATTGAAGAGCAAAAAGGGCAACCACGATCGCACCTTAGCAAAGAGGGGTTCAGTGAGGCGGTAGAGAATCTGCACTAGGGGGTTATTGGGATCGGGTTTGATGAAACTCAAAATCGAAGCGATGATCACCACCCAAGTATAAATGGTGATCAGGCTGTGCAAGATGGTAGCCAGCGCGCCTAAGATAGTGTCCACAACCATTAAGAATCCTTTAAGATCAAAATTTCGGAGGCAAAGGCGCGCACAAAGGGGTAGAGCAAGCGCAACTCCAAGCCACAGGCTTGACCGGTGAATAAGATACGCAAGGGTTTGAAAAAATCCTTGCCCTTAAGTTGGCTAGCCTGCATAGCCACTTGCTTAAAGTGGGCAAAATCCTCTAGCTGCGCCAAGCTTAAAGTTTGCAAGGCTTTATAAAGCTTTAAGCAGGGATCATAAAAATTCTCCCCCTCATAGTCTTTTTGGATGTCTTTAGGGCTAAACATGGCTTCCAGCTTGCTTTGCAATTCGCCCACAGTGCTCGAATCCTCTAAAAAAAGGCGGGCTAATTGGGCTTTATTGGGGTGGTTGAGTTTTAATAGGGTTTGGAGTTCTTGGAGGTCTAGGTTAGCTAGGTGCTTGTGGTTAAGGTGGCGCAGATAGGACAAATCAAAGCGCGCGTTTGTTTTACTCAGTTTGCCTAGTTCAAACCATGCGCAACTCTCATTAAGGCTAAAGATGTCTTTAGGGGGGCTATAGCCTAGCGCAATGAGATAATTGGCTACACTTTGGGGCAAAAAACCCTGTTGCAAGAGCCACACCACGCTAGAGGCGGCATCGCGCTTACTCATCTTTTTGCCCGTTTCGTGGTTGAGAATGAGGGGCAAATGCGCGTAGGCGATCTGCGTGTAAGCAACCCCTAAGACTTGGGCTAGGGCTTGTTGGATGAGGATTTGCTTAGGGGTGTTGCTAATGTGATCTTCGCCTCGAATGATGTAGCTAATCTTGTAAGTGAAATCATCGCACGCGCAGGCGAAATTGTAAGTGGGGGTCTTATTAGCGCGCAGGATCACAAAGCTGTCCAATTCATGGGGTTCAAAGCTAATCACGCCCTTGATTTGGTCTGTAAATTTGAGCGCGCGCATGCTCCCCCTCAAGCGCACCACTGGGTGGGGGTTACTTTTTGCTTGCAAGAGCGCCCATGCGTCATGGTAGCGAAAGGGGCGTTTTTCTTGTATGGCGCGCTGTTTTTGATCCTCTAAAAACTCTGGGGTGCAGTGGCAATAAAAAGCCAAGCCATGTTCTAAGAGTCTTTGGGCGTAGTCTAAATGTGTGGGCAAGTTTGCGCTCTGGTAGATGAGTTGATCCCAAGAAATCCCCATAGCCCTTAAGAGATCTAAGATTTCTTGGTCCTTATGGGGGATATTGCGCGCGGTGTCGGTGTCTTCAATGCGCACCATCAAGGGGCGCTGGAGTCGTTTAGCGGTGATAAAGTTGAGCAAGGCGGCGCGCAAATTGCCAATATGCATGTCCCCAGTGGGCGAAGGCGCGAAACGGAGCATTAAAAGCCTTTTTTGCGTAGAATTATAGCCACTCTTGTTTATTACAAACTTGAGAAAACCTACAGCTTGAGATTTTTACTCGCTAGATTAAAAGGAAGATCATGTTTTTAGAACGCATGCACCCGCAAAATTTTGCCTTAGAGTTAGAGCATATCGGTCCACACCCCACCGGGCAAGCCATCATGGCGCAAAAAGCCCAGCTCTTGGCGTTCAAAATCACTAATTTGCCCTTGAGCGCTGCTCTGAGCTTGAAACAAGAAGCCTTGCGCGTGGGCGCGGAATTAGCCACCCCCAAAGATTGCATCTTGGCTAAAAAGAGTCATTACACTTGCTTATTAGTTGGCACTACCGATCAGTTAGAACGCTTGCGCGCCAAGTGCGCCACCCAAGCCTTTGGGCTCAAACGCCTAGCGCATGCGCTCCAAACCCATTTGCAGGCTAGTTATCCTAAAACGCCCGCGCTCATGGGTGTGATCAACCTCACTCCCGATAGCTTTTACCCCCATAGCCGCCACAACACGCGCCAAGCCCTAGAAACAATCTACAAGTATCTAGAACAAGAAATCCCCTACATTGACATCGGAGCGGCTAGCTCACGCCCCTTTAGCGCGCGTGTGAGCCCCCAAGAGGAGATCGCGCGCTTGAAAGACATTTGTCTAGAAATTAAAACCCAAAATCTCACCCAGCGCGCTCTATTTAGCCTAGACACCTACAACCCTAAAAGCGCGGATTTCGCGCTTGGTTGTGGATTCCAACTCCTCAACGATGTCAATGGTTTTAGAGACGAAGAGATGTGCTTGGTGGCGCAACGCTATGGCGCTAAGGTGATCTTGATGCACTCTTTGGGTGTGCCCATGGATATGGATTGCTTTGCCCCCTATACCCATCTGTTTGAAGAGATGGACGCGTTCTTTAGCGCGCAACTAGCGCGTTTGCAGGAATATGGAATTGAGGACATTATCTTAGATGTGGGGATTGGCTTTAATAAAACCACCGCGCATAATGTAGCGCTCATTGGGCATTTGGAACATTTCTTGCGCTTTGGTTACCCCCTACTCGTGGGGGCGAGTCGCAAAAAATGTGTGGGAGAAATTTGCGCTAGGGAGGTGGAACAAAGATTGGCAGGTAGCCTAGCCTTGCACCTAGTGGCTTTGCAACATGGGGCTAGCCTTTTGCGCGTGCATGACACCCAAGCCCATTTGGACATGCTCAAAATCTACCAAGCCTTGCAAACAACCAAGTTACCATAATAAGCATTGGGCGCGCACAAGGGGGGATCGCACGCAATTTTGCATGGGACTTAGGCAAAATCTGTTAGCATGCCACTATCTATTTTAAAGGATTATGATGGCAGAGCAAAAGGGCAAATCGCTCAATTTATTTGACATCCGTTGGATGTGGTCTATGTTTGGCACCGCCATCGGGGCGGGGATTTTATTCCTACCCATTAAGGCGGGCGCGCATGGCTTTTGGCCTGTGGTGGTGATGGCGATCCTAAGTTTCCCAATGACTTGGCTTAGCCACCGGGCACTAGCGCGCTTTGTCAACGCCATAGGCAACCACGACATCACCCATGCTGCTACTTATCTAGGCAAGAATGCCGGCTTTGTCATCACCTTCATCTACTTTTTTACCTTTTACCCGATCTGCCTAGCCTATGGGGTGGGGATCACCAACACCGCCGAATCCTTTTTTTCCCACCAGCTTGGTTTGCACTACTTTGAGCACAACCGCTTTTTTCTAGCCGAACATTTGGTGAGTGGCATGATCTTTGTGATGATCTTTAGCACCACTGTGGTAACGCGCATCGCCAATATCTTAGTCTACCCGATGGCTCTGATTTTGCTCTTGTTTTCCTTTTATCTCATCCCCTATTGGAAAAGCGCGATGCTAAAGGAAATTCCGGGTTTTGGGGGCTTTTTTGCAGCGCTGTGGTTCACTTTACCCGTCCTAGTCTTTTCTTTTAACCACAGCGCGATCATCTCCACTTTCGCCCAAGCTATAGAACGCCGTTATGGGGAGCTCAAGCACTTTAAAACCAACCAAATAGAATTACTCAACACTTCCTTTTTGCTCTTTTTTGTGATGTTCTTTGTCTTTTCTTGTATTCTCTGTCTAGAACCCGCCGACTTCATCAAGGCTAGAGAGCAAAATATCCCCATTTTGAGCTATTTTGCTAACACCCTAGATAACCCCATTGTGGGCTACACCGGTCCCATCGTGGCGTTTTTAGCCATTAGCACTTCTTTTTTTGGGCATTACTATGGGGCTAAAGAGGGGCTTAAGGGGCTGGTGGTGCAAAGCTTTTTTAAGCAGAAACTTAGCCCTAGCCGCCACAAGCAAATTGATGTCAGCGTAACTTTGTTTCTATGGATTAGCATTATTCTAGTTTCTTACTACAACCCAAGCATTTTAGGTTTCATCGAGAGTTTAGGCGGGCCGGCGTTAGCGACCATCACCTTTATCCTACCCATTGTGGCGATGTATAAATTGCCTTCCATGGAATCTTTTAGGAATCCTTGGGTAGATGGTTTTTTATTGATCGTGGGGGTGTTGACCGTGCTCAACGCGATCATCGGTCTTATAGTTAAGTGATCAAAGGAGAACAGATGGATATCCAAACCCAACAAGGGCTCTATGCCCAATCTATGACCTCTATCTTTAAAATTGGCATTGGTCCTAGCTCTTCGCACACCATAGGACCTATGGACGCGTGCGTGCGTTTTTGTGCGCTTTTGCAAGATCGAGGCTTGTTGGAACGCGTGGCGCGCGTCCAAGTTACCTTGCATGGTTCTTTGGCTTTGACGGGTAAGGGGCACTTGACAGATTTAGCTTGTTTAGTGGGTTTGAGTGGGATTAGCGCTAGAAAAGTGAGCGTGGCGCAACGCCAGCAGATCGTCCAAAGAGTGCTTAAAGAACAAAAACTCTATTTAGCCCAGCACCATGATATTCCCTTTGACTTCGGGCGTGATATTCTCTTTGAGAACAAGGCGTTAGCCTTGCATGAAAATGGCATGGTGGTGCGCGCCTTTGATGCGCAGGGGCAGGAGTCGATCCAAGAAACCTACTACTCCACAGGGGGGGGGTTTATTTACACCCAAGAGGAATTGAGCCATAGAAAATCCAGCCCCGCCCACGCCAAACACACCCCTTTTGACTTCAATAGCGCTAAGGAATTAGAAGCCCTATGCGCCACGCACCATTGCCATATCGCCCATATCGTAGCCCAGCATGAAAGCGCGCTATTTGGTCTAGACTACGCGCGTGGTTATTGCCTAGAAGTCTATGAAGCCATGTTAGCCTGTTATGAAAGTGGGGTGCATGCTAAGGACAAACGCCTCCCTGGGTGCATTGGCATGGAACGCTTGGCACCTAATATCCAAGAGCGCATGGCTAAACGCGCCGATGTTAAAGACCCTCTAGCCGTGATGGATTACATGACCATGTATGCGCGCGCCATTAGCGAAGAAAACGCCTGTGGTAATAAAGTCGTTACCGCGCCCACCAATGGCTCTTGTGGGGTTGTGCCTGCTGTGTTACTCTATTGCCAAAACCACATCAAACCCTTGAGCCAAGAAGAGATTGTCAATTTCTTGCTCACATGCTGTGCGGTGGGTTATCTTTACAAAAAAAATGGCTCTATTAGTGGGGCGGAAGCAGGGTGTCAGGCTGAGGTGGGGGCGGCTTCTTCTATGGCGGCTGCTGGATTTGCCTTTGTGATGGGGGGTGGAGTGCACCAAGTCTTAAGCGCAGCCGAAATTGCGATGGAACACCATTTGGGACTCACTTGCGATCCAGTGGGGGGGTTGGTGCAAATCCCTTGCATTGAAAGAAATGTCGTAGGGGCGATCAAAGCCGTAGCAGCCGCGCGCTTGGCTCTAGAAGATGGTTACCAAGCCAAAGTAGGTCTTGATGAAGTGATCTTAACCATGTTGCAGGTGGGTAAGTCTATCGACTCCAAATACCGCGAAACCTCACTAGGGGGTTTAGCGGTGAATGTGCACATCCCTAGATGCTAGGGGAGGGGGTGTGCTAACCTTGTTTAAAGATGGCTGACACCAAAGATTTTTTGGGCGGAGGGAGTCCCTTTGATTTCTGTCTTGGCGACCACGATGGGGTGCATACTAAAGATTTGGAAATCTTTAACTTGGGGCTCTTGATGGGATGAATGGGAAGTCTTGAAGCTGGACACCGCGCTCACGATTTGGTTGAGAATCTTGGCATCAAAGAGCATGGGGCTAGGTTTTCCGCTTTTGAGAGCCTGCATAGTGGGGGCATTCACCAAAACATTGTCAACAACAGAAACAAAGTTCGGCATTTGGTTAATAAAGCAAGGATCGCTAGCCACATTGTTAGCCGATACCCCTTTGTGCTCGTGTTTGGGTTTTTTCCCTGCTTCTTGCCAAGCGATCACCATTTTTGACATGTTAGGAGTCATGTCAGAAACAATTTGGTAAACACCATGCAAAGCTGTGCCTTTTTTGATGAGCACCGTTCCACGCGCGTCTTTGACATTCTGCGCCACCACACAAGAGATTTGCCCGTTCACCTCTGGAATGGCTTTATCGCCAAAATGGCAACTAAAGCTTGCGCCCTGCGCGACCACAAAGTCTTTAGGGCTGTGGCTAGGCGCTGCCAAGCAAAGAGAGCCAAGCAAAGAGAGAGCTAAGATAGATTTTTTCATCGTGTTTTTCCTTATTTTATTGTCGGGATGGCATACCGACATCATCGCCACCCCTTCTTGCGAGTGCGCCAGCGCACAGAGCGTTGAACCAATGCCTAGTCAAGGCAAAAAAGCCAAGAAGCACCAAAGCCTCTTGACAAAAAGAAACCCCCAAAAACGCGCCCCCATCTTTGGAGCGCAAAAGCCACTTGTTCTAAAAAGGCTCACAAATATCATAGCACACAAAGATTAATGGATTTATAGATTAATTTAAGAGATTTTGAGATATTTCTATACATGCCTAAAATCTCACTTGTGAATCTTACACTCATTATTATGTTAACATGCAATAGTCCCGCAAGAGTGCCAAAAAAAAACGCGCACGCAAACGCGTGGGGCAACCAAAGAGGCTTGAGATACCAGTGCCCTTAATCAGCAAGCAGAGAAAAATCAGCCCCCAATGATCAACTTGGTTAATGTTTTGTGAAAACCCCCGCGCACTTTAGCGGTAGTAGCGCGTAAACCCAACGCTTATCTGCCCACTTTTTAAGGAGGACTAGAGTGCGCCTAGGCGCGCTTAGTGTCCATTATGGCGAGTGCATTAGCGCGCTGAGCAAAATCGACACTCTAGTGGCCTACCAAAGCGCGCTTTCAAAAGCCCTAGCTAAGGGGCAAAGTTACGCGCAATTTCTCAAGGCTAACCCCAACTTGTTAAGCGACTTGGATAAAAAGCGCAAAGAGCGCATTTTTAACTACAATTTGATTTACGCCAATACCAAGGGGAAAATGTTGCGCTATGAGAGCGCGCCGCCCATTGAAGACTCTAGCGATGGGGATGGGTGGTATTATGAGTTTCATAGCCGCCATGACGATAGAGCGCGGCATTTAGAGTTTGATAAGATCATTCTGCCCCGCAAGCATCCTTTTTGGCAAACCCACACCCCCCCGCTAGACTGGGGATGCCGCTGTGAGTTGCAAATGTGGAGTGAAAGACAATTAGAGAGAAAAGGCTTGAAGGTGAGCTCTAAAGAGAAGATAGAGAAACTCATGATGGACGCTACGCGTCCAGCGCGCACGCTGGGGCAAAAACGCGGGGCTTTAAGCCCACGCCAACAAGACTTACCACATGGGCGCGCGGGATACGAGGCTAATGTCTACCATTTCCTAGCCCAATTCTTCAACACCAAATTACAAAAATACGCCCACAACCCCCAAGCCACTAGCTTGCTAAAAAATCTCTTAAAAGACATCAGTGCCAAAAAAGCGCGCTTTAAGGCCTTGATCAGACTATCTAAAAACCCTAATGCTAGTATGAATTTTGCAACACTTAGCCCCCAAATAGCTAAGATAGTCGGGGCGACTTCCCCCACAGCGCGCCTTAGCGGGGCACAGATGTTAGGGCACTTAGAAAAACACAAACACACCGATCTATTTGACTACTACCTAGCCCAATACATCTTAGAAGCGCCTACTTTTTTGACAGACCCCAAATACCAGACAAATATAGCCTTTGGCGTGAAATTTGGGCGCTGGTATAAGATCGCCATCAAAGTTTTAGAGGGGGAGAACTGGGTTAGTTCGCTTATGTGGAGCGCAGATGTGAAAAAGATTAAAGATAACTTGGAAAATAAACATTTTCTTTACCGGGATTTAAATTTTAAATGGGAGTAAATGTACCACCCCGGGGGATTATCTCTAAAGAGGACGAGCAGGACCCCGCGCTTAAAGCTACCCCCGTGAGTATCCTAGCCAAATGGCATTTTAAAGGCCTTTAAGCAGGAGGTAGCCCCCACCCGCACGGACTTTCAATCAACAGATCAGCCCTAGATGCGTTGCCTTAGGGGGCACGAGTCATATCCCTGTCGCCGCCGACTATGGAGCCCGCGTATCCCACTTTAAATTTGGCTAGTTTAACATACTTTGCTTAAACCCCGCTTTCAACAAGACGCAAAATTAGCGCGGATGTTTCCACACCAAAGGCGCGCTGGGTGCGTAGCACCCAAATAACTTTTAAGCCCCCAAGAACACGCAGCGCGCTAGCCCAAATAGTGCTAGTGAAAGCGCGCGCGTTTACCCCAATCTGTGCGCTTTCGCGCGTAGCGTCCAAATAGTGTTAGTGGTGGATGGGGTGTATTCCCCCTACGCAAGACACACAAGTTTTTAAGCATACGCACCCTGCCTACTTTACTCGTAATGATGTGAGCAAAAATCCCCAAATTGAACAATATCCCAAGGACATGGCGCGTATGTGCAGAAAATCTTTAAGCATCTCTAAAGCTCCACACCGCAGGTTTTGCGCCAAAAGCCATCTAAACCTAACCCCCTCATTCTTTGGGCAAATCATAAACCGGGCATGTAGCTACACCCACACTAGAGCGGGTGAATTTCTCTACATTCTCTTGGGCTTTTTTGGGATCATTGACCCAAGTTTTATAAAATTCAAAGGGGCATTCTACCACGCCCTTATCCCCATCCCCGCTAGCAAAGACTCCGCTATAACCGCGGTGCAAGAGTTTGAAGAGTTGGTTTTGGCTTTGATCGTATTTTCTAGCATCGCGGATTTGTTGCACAGAGAGTTGGGCATATTGGAGTCCATTTTCTTCTTCTCCGCATTCGCCCAAAGTGCGCCCATCAAAACCGATGATACTAGAGTGTCCAAAATAGGAATACACCCCATCAAAACCGGTGGCATTCGCCACTGCCACATAGCACTGATTAGCCCACGCCATCGCTTTTACCATTGTGATCTGCTGTTCTTTGGCTGGATACATATAACCTTGACAGCGCACAATAAGCTCGGCACCCCTCATCGCACAATCACGCCAAATCTCGGGGTAATTGCCATCATCGCAGATAATCAAAGAAACTTTTAGCCCCTTAGGTCCCTCAACCACATAGGTTTTATCTCCCGGATACCAGCATTCAATGGGGCACCAAGGCAAAATCTTGCGGTATTTTTGCACGATCTCGCCCTTATCATTGATGAGGATCAGAGTGTTATAAGGATTCTTTTGGGCTTGTTCGTGCTTTTCACCCGTGAGCGAAAACACGCCCCAAACTTTGTTTTTCTTGCAAGCCTCAGAAAAAATAGCGGTTTCTTCGCCCGGAACACTGGCTGCTGTGTCAAACATCTCTTGTTTGTCATACATAATCCCCTGCGTGCTGTATTCAGGGAAAATAATCAGATCCAACCCGGGCAAGCCCTGTTTGACCCCACCAATCACCTGAGCGATGTTGTGGCAATTTTCTAACACCTGCGCTTTGGTGTGCAATCTAGGCATTTTGTAATTGATCACCGCTACGCCCACAGTATCAGGGCTACTGCTAATATCTCCATGTCTCATATCATCTCCTTGTAATGCGTTTATTGAGGAGTCTTGAAAAACCCCAAGGGGGCTTTTACAATAGTTGCGTAAACAAAATTGCAACACAAACAAAAACAATTATGATAATTCTTAGCGCGCAATAAAAGCGTTTCAGGGATTGTTGGGGGAGTTTGCGCAATAGCCAGCGGAGATGACAACAAGAGGCTTAGAACCTAGCAAGTTAGCAGAAAAATTCGATCATGTTTTGTCTGATCTCAACTGTCAAAGTGGCTAGAGTATCCAAGAGGTTTTCATCTTGCTATAGGCAGGTTTGTCAAGGCAAGCAGGTTAGCGTGCCAAAAGTTTCTAATTTATAAAAAGATTTTGAGGGGCATAATCCCGAATATGGAATTTATGCTAACATAGAGGACGCGCTAGAAGAGATCGCTGATCATTTCAGAGGACTTTAAGGAAGTGTTATGGAAAAGCTAGAATGGAATGCAGAACAAAAAGCAGAGTTTTTAGGGTTATTGCAGGAGTTTGTGGATTTAGTGGATAAGATTGCAGAGGAAAAGGCGCAAACTAGAACAGCATTAGAAAGTGCGTTCCAAGATGAGCTGAATCTCTTTTTAAAGAGGTGGGGTTATGAATGTCTTGTTAGGATATCTGGTCGTAAGAAACCAGTAATTTCCTTTTTCCGCAAAGAGATTTTAAAAAAAGTGGCTCGTCAATTCTGAGAAAGCCACCCTTAATCGAGGCTTTGATATTTGGTTTGAGTATTCTCCCCTTAGGCGCAATGGATTTATTTGTATAGGTTGCTCCACCGCAACAAAGGTGCAGGGAGGGAGCGAGGAATGCAAAAAATGTTTAGCGCATACTAAGCTCTTTTCTAAACAAGGACAGAAAGTAGAGGCAATACATAAATACGATTACAAGGATTTCAAAGCCGAAATTGAAGAGATCACCAACAAGTTTTTAGATTATGTTAAGATATTTAACGCAATCCCACTAGGAGATTTTGAACCGAAAAACCCCACACAAAAGGAGCTTTCCATGAGCAATTCCCCCAAAACCCCCCTAAACCAAATCCTCTATGGACCTCCGGGCACGGGCAAGACTTATAACACCATTAACAAGGCGTTAGAGATTTTGCTAGGCAAGCAAGGGCAAGAACTAGAGGCAGAAATTCAAAACACACTTGAGGCGTTAGAGTTGGAAATTCCTCAATCCCTCCAAGCTGAGATCGAGAGAGAAGTTGATGACGAGATTAAGGCAGAAAAAACAAACAGAGCCCGCGCTAAAACTTTGTTTGATTATTACAAAGATCAAGGCTACATTGGCTTTGTAACCTTCCACCAAAGCTATGGCTATGAGGAGTTTGTAGAGGGGATTAAGCCGGAAATGGAGAGCGAGCAGGTGTCTTACAAAGTTGAGGCGGGGATTTTTAAACAAATGTGCCAAAGGGCGCAAGAAGCCTTAGAAAATACGGATGCGCATGTACCTAAAGAAATGGTACAGATTGATGCGCATTGGCATGCTTTGTTGGAAGCTTTTACGGCTTCTTTGAGGCAAGAACAAGAGGTTAAGGGACAATGTTACATTGAGCTTTATCAAGGGGAGCAAAAAGAACTCACATGGAGTAAAACAGCAGAAGGGTTCAAGTTTGCAATCACTTACAACCAAGAAAAAGAACCGGTTTCTATTGAGGAGAGCAAATTAAGGGAGTTGTATCAAGCAGACAAGACGAGGGGCATTCAAAAACCTAAGGACATCCATGTTTCTAATACCTCTTACCATTATGCACTCCTTAGAAAACTCACGGCATTTGCGGCTGAATATCTTAAGGAGCAAAATTTAACCAAACCGCCTCTTGAGGTGCGCGAAGAGTCCCCACAAAACTCCGACAAACCCCCCTACATCCTCATCATTGACGAGATCAATCGGGGCAATATTTCTAAGATTTTTGGCGAGCTCATTACACTTATCGAACCTAGCAAACGCATAGGCAGTAGCGAGGAATTGCGGGTAACTCTGCCCTACAGCAAAAAGCCTCCTTTTGGCGTTCCCGACAATCTTTACATCATCGGCACGATGAACACCGCCGATCGCTCTATCGCCTTGCTAGATACGGCTTTGCGCCGTCGATTCGTCTTTGAGGAAATCATGCCTAATCCTGCGTTGCTGAGCGCGAATTGCGTGGGGGTGGATTTGCAAAAACTCTTAGAGGCGATAAACGCACGCATAGAGTTTTTGCTAGATAAAGATCACACGATCGGGCATAGCTACTTTTTGGGGCTAAAAGACTTAGAAGATTTGCAAGATTGTTTTAAAAACAAGATCATCCCGCTTTTGCAAGAGTATTTTTATGACGATCACGCCAAAGTGAATGTCGTGTTGAATGACAATACTATGTTGTCGCCTAAAACAATGCAGAAATTTAAAGAGGGGCATAAAGCCTTAGAAAACATCAATCTAGAGGAATCTCTTAAAGATTTTGTAGACTCTGATAAAAAGGTTTATCACATCAAACCGGGTCCATGGGAAGTTGCCATGTTTGAAAAAATATATAATGATAAAGTGAAGGTAAACAACGAGGCAGGAGAAGGGTCGGCAGGTGAGAATGTGTCCGCTGAATCTTCTAATGAAAACGCATGAAAACCACACCCACGCTCTATTTAGCCGAGTACCAAGCTTTCAGCCAAACAAACATTGAAGAACGCTTAGGAGATCGTAAAGATAAAGCCCCCAAAATATGGGAAGCCCTTGAAAATTTTACTAGACAAGAAGGTAACCATCAATTTTTAAGATTTAGTGGCAACAGCCTCAAAACCCAAAATTATGTGGGTTTGATCCAAGTGCAGGGCTTTTGTATCGAGATTTTGCCTAAAATTTGTGGGCGGGATTTAAGGGATCACGCCCCCGAGTGCCAGCAGCAAATAAGCAAACTTAATCGCGCAGAGTTTCAAGATCGGGTCAAAGAATTTATCAAGCCACAAACCAACTTAGAACCCCTACAAAAGCCCGATTGCTCCCTCTGTTATGCAAAACAAGTTTTATATAACTGCCTAGCCACCCTTAAAGACACGCCCTTTAAACAGAGTCAATTTTCCAAGCTTAGTAGCGCACACTTGCCCTTGCTAGATGTCTTTATCCAAATGTTTTTGGACGCGTGTGCCCAACTCATTAAGCGGGGGTTGAAACGAGATTATCTAAGCATCTCGCAAAATCGCCCCTATCTTAAGGGCAAGCTAGAGTTTGTTCACCATCTCAAATATAATATAATTCACAAGGAACGCTTTTACACGATCAGCGATGAATATAGCCTAGATAACCCGCCTAATCGCCTCATTAAATCCACGCTGGAGATGTTTAAAACCTTGAGCTTAAGTCCTAAAAGCCAAGAGAAGTTAAATAGCGTGCGCTTTGTCTTTGATGAGGTAAGCCCGAGTAAAAACATAGATGCGGACTTTGCCAAAAGCAAGCACGCTAGCCGTTTTAAGGAGTATGAAAATCTTTTGGCATGGTGCGATCTTTTCTTGCGTAAAAAATCTCTCACCCCCTATAAGGGAGTAAATCGGGCGTATGCGTTGTTATTCTCTATGGAAAGACTTTTTGAATCTTTTGTGGGGCATTGGTTGCAAAGAAGTTTAGAAGGGTGTAGCGTGGGTCTGCAAAAACAAAACCGCAAATATCTAATGTTGGATCAACAAAATAGAAAGTGTTTTGAAATGCGCCCAGATATTGTGCTAAGAAAAGATGGAAGAATCCACATTTTAGACACCAAATGGAAAACCCCTGAAAATCCTAGAGATATTTCTCCTGCCGATCGTTACCAAATGTGGGCGTATGCTAGTAAATACGCCTTTATTGAATCAGAATCAAAAAGCAGACAAAGGTGCGTAGGCGTGTGGTTGGTTTATCCTTACCAGAACAGAATGGAATTTGCGATCTACACCTTCAAAGCCAACGAGGGTATTGAGCTCCAAATCAAGTATTTTCCATTGGGCAACTAGGTTAGTCTCATTGGTAGAAAAAAATGCCACTTAGAACAAGGTTTGGTTGTGGGCATTAGCATTTAAATAGCTGGGCGTGTGCTTACAAGCTTTTTATCTCCTATTCCACCAAATTTATATTATAATCTTAAAAAGAACATAGTTTGATCTTGAAGGGGTTAGCTTGTTTAGTGGCGTGATTCACCAAATGGCGCAAGTCAAAACCTTTAACCGCAATGTGTTAGAAGTGTCAAGTGCTTATCGTCCCGCTTTGGGCGATAGCATCGCTGTAAATGGGGCGTGTTTGACGGTTATTGGGCTGTTGAAAGGGGGTTTTGTCTTAGAGTTAAGCGCACACACCCAAGAGTCGATCGCCCTAGAGAATTATGCCCCCGGGGCGCGTGTGCATATGGAGCCGGCTTTACGGCTTGATTCGCGTCTAGATGGGCATTTCGTACAGGGGCATGTTGATGGCATTGGCACCATTGTGGCTATTGAGCCCCATGCGAACCAAGTCAATTTAGAAGTCCAAGCCCCTAACGATTTTTTGCGGCTTTGTATCCCCAAGGGCTCGATTGCGCTAGATGGGGTGAGTCTCACCCTTAGTGAAGTGCATGTCCATAGCTTCAGTCTAACCATTATCCCCTACACCTTTGCTAATACTCTATTTTCTAGCTACAAGAAAGGGCAACGAGTCAATTTAGAAAGCGATCTGTTGGTGCGCGCCTTGGCGCGTTTGTTGCAACGATCCCCACAAGCCAAACCCACTTGGCAGGATGTGGATCGCATTGTGATGGGGTATTGATGGCACTCCCTAAAGCGGTCGCGCTGGCTTATAATGTGGGGCAGGATAGCGCGCCTAAGGTGGTGGCTAGTGGAGTGGGGGAGATCGCGCGCGCGATCGTGAAGAAGGCTAAAGCCTTTGATGTGCCCTTATTTTGCAATGAAGCCCTGGTGGAGTCTTTATTAGATGTGCGTTTGGATACGCCCATCCCACCCGAGCTCTATTCTAGTGTGGTAGAAGTCTTTATTTGGTTGCAGAATGTGGAGAGTCAATCGGAGTTGAGTTCTTAAGTTTTTGTGCATTTTAAGTAGCTTGTTATGTGTAATTTAGCATTTAAATGTTAGGATCGCACTTCTATTTAGTCGTGTCAATCAAGGAGTTTTGATGTCCAAGATGGTAGCTCCTCAGGGTGTGCCCGTTTGGGTGAATGAGGCGCGTTGTAAGGGTTGCGATTTGTGTGTATCTGTGTGTCCGGCTGGGGTGCTGGGTATGGGCGTGAAATTAGATCACATTTTAGGCAAGGTCGCTAAGGTGGCTTACCCAGAAAGCTG
This sequence comes from Helicobacter sp. L8, assembly GCF_003660355.1. Classification (NCBI taxonomy): domain Bacteria; kingdom Pseudomonadati; phylum Campylobacterota; class Epsilonproteobacteria; order Campylobacterales; family Helicobacteraceae; genus Helicobacter; species Helicobacter sp. L8. The sequence continues at coordinate 37,757 of NZ_QXQR01000006.1, read as the reverse complement.
TATTGGGTGTTGCAAATGCGAGCTAGGTTGCCCGGATTTTGCCATTTATGTTGCGGAGAAAAAAGAATTTAAATTTGCCAAAGTGTCTAAAGAGGCAGAGCAGAGAGGTGAGCGAGTGCGGGCCAACCATTACATGTTATTGCAAGAGAGTGTGGCTGAGGGGAGAGGACAATGAGAGAGGTGATTTCTGATGGCAATGATTTAGTCGCTAAAGCCGCCATTGAAGCGGGTTGTCGTTTTTTTGGAGGCTATCCCATCACCCCTAGCTCAGATATTATGCATGCCATGAGCGAGCTCTTGCCCGCGCACGGGGGGCATTTTATCCAAATGGAGGATGAGATTGGGGGGGTGTGTGTGTCTTTGGGAGCGAGCATGAGTGGGGTCAAGGCGATGACGGCTAGCTCAGGGCCGGGGATTTCTTTAAAAGTGGAGCAGATTGGCTATGCCTTCATGACAGAAACCCCTCTTGTGATCGTAGATGTCATGCGCTCAGGTCCCTCCACAGGGATGCCCACAAGAGTCGCACAAGGCGATGTTAATTTTTTAAAACACCCCTCGCATGGAGATTTTAAATCTGTAACCTTAGCCCCGGGTAATTTAGAAGAAATCTATAGTGAAACAATCCGCGCTTTTAACTTAGCTGAAATGCTCATGAGTCCCGTCTTTTTGCTTTTAGATGAAACCATTGGACACATGTATGGCAGGGTGTCTTTGCCCGACTTACAAGCAGTGCAGCAAAGCGTGGTGAATCGGCGTGTCTTTGAGGGCGATCCTAAGGACTATAAGCCTTACGGTGTGCCCCAAGACGAGTCAGCTATTCTCAATCCCTTTTTTAAGGGGTATCGTTACCACATTACGGGCTTACACCACGGACCCATTGGCTTCCCCACAGAGGATGCCCAAATTGGGGGCGCGCTCATCGATCGCCTCTTTCATAAGATCGACTCTAAAAGCGACATTGTGTGCAAAAATGAAGAGATGGATTTAGAAGGTGCGGATGTGCTTGTGATTGGCTATGGTTCTAGCGCGTTAGCTATTAAAGAAGCCCTAAGAGATTTAAAAGCGCAAGGGTATCCTAAAAAAATTGGCTTTTTTCGCCCTCTCACTCTGTGGCCCAGCCCGCGTGCCAAACTTGCAGAATTAGGCAAGAGGTTTGAGAAAATCCTCATGGTCGAGCTCAATAAGGGGCAATATGTTTTAGAAATTGAGCATGCCATGGGGCGCAGAGTAGAAGCGTTGTTGCAAGCTGATGGCAGACCTTTCACTCCTAGGCAGATCGCGCTAAAAATAAAGGAGCTCTAAATGGCATTTGATTATGATGAGTATTTACGCGTGGATAAGACCCCTACACTTTGGTGTTGGGGCTGTGGGGATGGGGTGATCTTAAAATGCATTATCCGCGCCATTGATAGCTTGGGCTGGAATATGGATGATGTGTGCTTGGTGAGTGGGATTGGGTGCAGTGGGCGCATGAGTTCGTATGTGAATTGTAATACCGTGCATACCACACATGGGCGCGCGCTAGCTTATGCCACCGGGATCAAGTTAGCCAATGCTAAAAAACATGTCATCGTGGTGTCTGGAGATGGCGATAGCTTTGCTATTGGGGGCAATCACACCATCCATGCTTGCAGGCGTAATATTGATCTTAACTTAGTGTTGGTCAATAACTTCATCTATGGCTTGACTAATTCGCAAACCTCCCCCACAACCCCTAATGGGATGTGGACGGTTACTGCCCAAAGTGGCAATATTGACAACCACTTTGACCCTTGTGAGATCACTATGGCAGCTGGGGCGAGTTTTGTCGCCCGTGAGAGCGTGTTAGACCCCAAGAGATTGGAGCGCACATTAGCAGAGGGCTTTAGCCATAAGGGTTTTAGCTTTGTGGATGTGCATAGCAATTGCCATATCAATTTGGGGCGCAAAAACAAAATGGGCGAGGCAGCCCAAACTCTAGCGTGGATTCAATCCCGTTTGTTGAGCAAACGCCAATACGAAGCCTTGAGCCCAGAGGAGAGGGAGGGCAAGTATCCCACTGGAGTGCTCAAACATGACACTTCTAAGATGGAGTATTGTGAGGCTTACGAGAGTGTGATTGAAAAAGCTTCTAAGAAAGAGAGGAGCTAGCCATGAGTTTAGAATTACGCTTTACAGGTGTAGGCGGGCAGGGGGTCTTGCTAGCCGGAGAAATCTTAGCAGAGGCAAAGATTGCCAGCGGGGGATTTGGCACAAAAACTTCTACCTACACCAGCCAAGTGCGCGGTGGTCCTACTAAGGTAGATATTATCTTAAGTGCTGAAGAGATCATCTACCCCTATGCCAAACAAGGCGAGATCGATTTTATGCTCTCAGTAGCCCAAAGCAGTTACAGCATTTTTAAGGGCGATGTCAAGCAGGGGGGTGTGGTGGTAGTCGATCCTAACTTGGTGTACCCCACCCTAGAAGATGAAGCCAAGTTTCAACTCTACAAAATCCCCATTATTAGCATCGCTAAGAATGAAGTGGGCAATATCATCACCCAGTCCGTGGTCGCGCTAGCAATCACCACTACTCTAATGGATTGCGTGGATCGCGCCCAAGTGATTGAAACGATGATCTCCAAAGTGCCTGCTAAAGTGGCAGAGTTGAATAAAAAAGCCTTTGAAATTGGAGAAGCACACGCACTCAAGGCATTGGAAGCCAAAAAAATCTCTTGAATAAAGACAGCATTGCGCGCATTGCGAGCGCGCACCCTACCCCCTTTTACCTTTACGATTTTGACCAGATCAAAGAGGCGTTTTTAGAGTTTAAAAACGCCTTTAGCGGGGGTAAATCTCTGATTTGTTACGCCTTGAAAGCCAATTCTAATTTAAGTTTATTAGCCCATTTGGCGCGCTTGGGGGCGGGAGCTGATTGCGTGTCTATTTACGAGGTGCGTCGCGCCCTTTTAGCGGGCATCCCCCCCTATAAAATCCTCTTTAGCGGGGTAGGCAAATTGGAGAGTGAGATTATAGAAGCCCTAGAGAGCAAGATTTTATTTTTAAATGTGGAATCTTTTGAAGAGCTTCGGCTGGTTGAGCGCATCGCTACTGATTTAAACACCCCAGCGCGTGTGAGTGTGCGTATCAATCCTAATATTGACCCCCAAACCCACCCCCATATTTCTACGGGTTTATGGGAAAATAAATTTGGAGTAGAGGAAAAAGAAGCGGTGCAGATGTTTATGTTTGCCAAGCAATCCTCCTTTTTAGAACCCGTGGGTCTGCATTGTCATATTGGCTCTCAACTCATCGAGCTAGAACCTATCAAGGAAGCGGGCGAAAAAATGCACGCGCTCGCGCGCTTTTTAATAGCTAGCGGGGTAGAACTCAAGTTTTTAGACATGGGCGGAGGCTTGGGCGTGGATGAGGGCAAGGGTGCTATTAGTATTACTGATTACGCCCAGCCCCTTAAAAGTATCGCGCAAAAACTAGACCTGACTTTAATTTGTGAGCCCGGGCGCAGAATTGTGGCAGATAGCGGGGTGTTGGTCAGTCGCGTGCAATATGTCAAACCCGGTGCCAAGAAAAACTTTGTGGTGGTGGATGCGGGGATGAATGATTTTATACGCCCCGCCTTGTATGGGGCGCGCCATCGTGTAGAAGTGCTCAAACCCCAAGAGGGTAAGGAGGCGATCTATGACATTGTGGGTCCGGTGTGTGAGAGCGCGGATTGCTTTTTAAAGGGGGTGGCTTTAAGGGGGGTGGCTAGGGGGGATTTGCTGGTCTTTAAGCAGGTGGGGGCTTATGGGGCGAGCATGGCTAGCCATTATAATAGCCGTCCTAAGATTTTAGAGCTTGCTCTTGAGGGGGGCGTACTAAGGGTGATTAAACCCAGAGAGGAGTTTTCTAGCCTCATTGCTGGCGAGCGCGCTTGTTTGCAAGAGAGCAGCCTAGAGAGCCAACGCGCCCAGATTGACGCGCTGGACACACAAATTAGTGCCCTACTTACAAAACGCTTTGAGGTGGCTAGCCAAATTGCTAAACAAAAACGCGCACAAGGGCTACCCATCTACAACCCCGCCAGAGAAGCCCAGATTTACACCCAAGTGGGGGGGCAATTAGAGAGCATTTATACAGAGATTTTAGGTGTTTCAAGGGGGCTAGTGATCCCTGAGAGGGTGGGGGTTAGCACGCGCACAAACACAGCTAGAAGGCTTTTAGGGCAGAAATTTAAACTAAAACTCTACAACCCTCTAACGCTTTTTGATGCGATTTTGCTTAAAAGCGTGGATTATGGGCTCTTAGAGGTGCGAAGTAGTCATGCCTACGCTCAAGGGCTCAAAGCCTTAACAGAACTCATCACGCAACAACGCCTAGAGATCGCCCATAGCTTTAAAATCGCGGATGTGTGGTGTTTGCTCGTGGGGCGTTTTGGCTTTTTAGCGCAAGATAACCCCACACGGCGGGCATGGTGGTTTGCTCCCACACACACAAGCCAAGTGCAAACCCTCTTGAGCGCATGCATAGACCCCTATTTTTTAGCCACACCGCTAGGATGCTTGCTAGAAGCCAACGCAGACCTAGAGTTAAGCACCCATTTAGAGCCCCTATGTTTAGGCACTTATTCTACTACGCGGAGAAAAAGTGGAGTTTAAACCCTTAAATTTAGAGCTAAAAGGGCTATTAGACACGCATTTACAGGCGGATAATTTTAGCGTGTCAGATGTGAATTTTACCAATTTGTATTTATGGCGACGCGCTAGGGACATTCGCCTAGCCCTTGTGTGTGGTTGTGTGGTGATTCGCACACAATACCCCAAGCAAGCTCCCTTTTATTTTTACCCCATTGGGGCGGGGGATAAAAAGGGCGCGCTTGCAGAGCTTTTAGCCCACACAAAGGCGCATAACGAAGTCTTAGAGTTTAGAGCCTTGCAAACAGATCAAAGGGCGCAACTAGAGAGTTTTTACCCCAATACCTTTAGTGTTGAAGCCAAGCGAGATCGCTTTGATTATGTCTACCACACCGCCGAGCTCATTGCCTTACAAGGCAAAAAATACCATAAAAAGAAAAACCACCTCAACGCCTTTTTAAAGCAATACCCCCATTTTATCTACGAACCTATCAGCGCGCACAAGCGCGATCAGATTGTGAGTGCCCTTGTAGAGTGGCGCGCTTTAGGGCAAGCAGATCAGGCTTTGGATTACGAACACCAAGGCATTTTAGACGCGTTAGAAGTCTTTGAAGAGTTGCAATTACAAGGGGGGCTTATTTGCATAGAGGAGCGCGTAGTGGGCTTGAGTTTTGGGGAGAGAATTAATGCAGAGATGGCGGTGATCCACATTGAAAAGGCAGACCCACGCGTGCGCGGGGCTTATCAGATGATCAACCAACAACTCCTAGCCCATGCCTTTAAAGATTGCCCCCTAGTCAATAGAGAAGAAGATTTGGGCATTGAGGGCTTGCGCCAAGCCAAAATGGGCTACCATCCTGCCTTTTTGCTTGAAAAATTTCATGCCACCTATAAGGATTGATATGCAAGAAGCCATCTTTGGAGAGTTTCACTACAGCCAACCCCTGCAGAGTTTTCAGGCTTTTCATCACGCCCAATTACAAGATTTATTAGAACGCATTGACGAGCAACGCCACACAGGCTATTTTGTGGGCTATCTGCACTACAACGCCTTAAGCGCGACCGCCTCTAAAACCCCCATTGCCTACTTTACTCAGTTTGCCCATAAGCAACCCTACACGCCCACACCCCCAAAATACATGCCCTTTCACCCCCAAATCAGTACCCCCATAGATTTTAACACCTACGCCCATCAATTTAACGCGATTCAAGAGAGCTTTAGCAAGGGAGAATGCGCGCAGGTGAATTTAACTCTGCCCTTGCATTTAAAAACCCATGCTACACCCCGCGCCATTTTTGAACAAGTGTTGTTAAACCAGCACACCCCCTATTGCGCTTTTTTGCCAAGCCCTTTTGAAACTATTTTAAGCTTTTCACCCGAGTTATTCTTTGATCTAGATTATGCCGCACAGACCATACGCGTCAAACCCATGAAAGGCACAATCGCGCGCGGAACTACCCCTGAGCAAGACGCACACAACCGGGAGTTTTTACAAAACGATCCCAAAAACCGCAATGAAAACACGATGGTAGTGGATTTATTCGCCCAAGAACTCGCCCATATTGCCCACAAGGTGGAGGTTACTAAGTTATGTGAAGTGGAAGCCCACCCGACCCTTTTTCAAATGACTTCTACTTTGGAAGGCACTCTCAAAAGCCCCCAGCTTTTCCCCATTTTAGAGGCGATCTTTCCCTCTAGCTCGGTTACCGGGGAGCCCAAAGCCAAAAGCATGCAACTCATACAAGATTTAGAGCAACACCAGCGGGGGGTGTATTGTGGGGCGATTGGGATTATCGATTCTGAGCATGCTCTCTTTAATGTACCCATCCGCACCATGTGCGCACCTCAAAAGAGCCAAACCCATACCCTCTGTGTGGGCAGCGGGGTAACGCAGGCGAGCCAGCTAGAATCTGAATACCAAGAGTGTTATTTAAAGAGTTTCTTTATTCTACCTAAAATTGAATTTAGCCTCATAGAAACCATGCTAGTGCGCCATTTAGAAATTTGCCATAGAGATTTGCACGCGCAGCGTCTAAAAAATAGCGCGCGCTATTTTAACTTTGCCTATGAAAATTGGCTAGAGACTTATCAGCCCGCTCAAGATGGCATTTTACGCCTTTTATGGCATAGGGACGGCAGTTATGACCTAGAATACAGCCCCCTAGAACCCCCTAAGAGTGTTAAACTCCTCTTAGCCCAAAAACCCCTAGACCCGCGCAACGATTTTTTAACCCACAAGAGCACCTACACCCCGTGGTATGAAGAGGCGCGCGCCCAAATTAAAGAGGGGCTTTGTTTTGATGTGTTGCATTATACTCCTGATGGGCAACTTAGCGAGGGGGCGCGCTCCAATGTCATTTTAGAGATAGAGGGGCAACTCTACACCCCCGCTTTTGACACAGGACTTTTAAAGGGGGTGGGCATTACACACTTGGTTGAGACGGGGCGTTGTGCTCCTAAAGAGTTGGGTTTAGAGGACTTGAGGCGGGCGGATAAGATTTATGCTACCAATGCCATTAGGGGGGTGGTGGAGGTCAAGCTAGATACGCCCATGTTATAATTTCCACACCACATACAAAGGGGTTTTATGCGCTATATCAAATTCTACAAAGAGATCAATAACAGAGATGTTAATTTAGTCGGAGGCAAGAATGCCAGCATTGGGGAGATGTTTCAAGAGCTTGTGCCCAGCGGGATTAAAGTGCCCAATGGTTTTGCGATCACTAGCGATGCCTATTGGTATCTCTTAGAAAAGGGGGGTATTAAAGCCCAAATTGTAGCCTTACTAGAGGGCGTGGATGCGACCGAATTAGATGTGCTCAAAATGCGCTCAAAACAGATTCGCGATCTCATCTTTGGCACGCCTCTGCCTGCTGATCTGCGCGATGAAATCCTGCAAGCCTACAAAATGCTCAGTGAGCAATACCACATGCGCGAAGCCGATGTCGCGGTGCGTAGCTCGGCTACGGCAGAAGACCTGCCCGATGCCTCCTTTGCTGGGCAACAAGACACTTATTTGAATATCAAGGGCAAAACCGAGCTCATCCACTATATCAAGGCGTGTTTAGCCTCACTCTTTACCGATCGCGCTATTAGTTACCGCGCCTCTAGGGGCTTTGATCACTTAAAAGTGGCGCTGAGTGTAGGGGTGCAAAAAATGGTGCGTGCGGACAAAGCCAGCGCGGGGGTGATGTTTTCTATTGACACAGAAACCGGTTTTAAAGACGCGATCTTTATCACTTCTTCTTGGGGCTTGGGGGAGAGCGTGGTGGGGGGGCTAGTCAATCCGGATGAATTTTATGTCTTTAAACCCACTCTAGCCCAGGGCAAAGAACCCATTATCAAACGCCAGCTGGGCGACAAAATTAATAAAATTGTGTATGCCTCTCGGGGGAGCGAACACCCCACTAAAACCATCCCCACCACCCCCAAAGAACAACAAAGCTTTTCTTTGAGCGATAGCGATATTTTAAACCTCGCGCGCGATGCGGCTATCATTGAAGCGCATTACACCAAAGAAGCCGGGCAATACCGCCCCATGGACATTGAATGGGCAAAGGATGGGGATAGTGGAGAGATTTTCATTGTGCAAGCCCGTCCTGAGACCGTGCAAAGCCAAAGTCTTAAGCAGAGCGCTAAGGTGTATGAAAAATACCATTTTAAAAGCGCGCCCCCTGAAGAGGTTTTGCTTACGGGTAAGGCGATTGGGGGCAAGATTGGCATAGGTAAGGTGCGCGTGATCAATAGCTTAGATCACATGAATATTTTCAAAGAGGGGGAGATTCTAGTAACAGATAATACCGATCCCGATTGGGAGCCCATTATGAAAAAGGCGAGCGCGGTGGTAACCAATCGGGGCGGGCGCACCTGCCATGCTGCCATTGTGGCGCGCGAAATTGGCGTGCCCACCATTGTGGGGGCTTTGGGGGCGACCGAATCGCTTTATACGGGCATGGAGGTTACGATCTCGTGTGCACAAGGGGAAACGGGCTATATCTATGCGGGCGCGCATGCCTTTGAGGTGGAGCGCATTGCTTTGGATGCCATGCAAGAGCCTAAAACTAAGATCTATCTTAACATTGGCAACCCGGAGAAGGCGTTTAAGTTTTCGCAATTACCTAATCACGGCGTGGGATTGGCGCGCATGGAGCTTATCATGCTCAACCAGATCAAAGCCCACCCCCTAGCTTTAGTGGATTTGCACCATAATAAAGAAGTGCCCGAGCGCGAGCAGTTGGAAAATTTGATTGCCGGGTATGAAAGCCCTAAAGATTTCTTTGTCAAAAAATCGCTGAGGGGATGGGTATGATTAGTGCTGCCTTTTATCCTAAACCAGTCATTGTGCGCACCAGCGATTTTAAATCCAATGAATACATGCGCATGCTAGGGGGTAGCGCGTATGAACCCCATGAAGAAAACCCCATGCTAGGTTTCAGGGGAGCTAGTCGCTATTATTCAGACCTTTATAAAGAAGCCTTTGGCTGGGAGTGCGAGGCTTTATGCTTGGTGCGTGAAAAAATGGGGCTAACCAACATGAAAATTATGATCCCTTTCTTGCGCACCATTGAGGAGGCTAAAAAGGTCCTAGAGATTTTGCGTAAAAACGGGCTAGAATCGGGCAAAAATGGACTAGAACTCTACATTATGTGCGAATTACCCGTGAATGTGATCTTGGCTGATGACTTCTTAAATCTCTTTGATGGTTTCTCCATTGGCTCTAATGATCTAACCCAGCTCACTTTGGGTGTGGATCGCGATGGGCAGTTGGTCAGCCATGTCTTTGATGAGCGCAACCCGGTGATGTTGGAGATGTTTAAGCGCGCCATTGAGGTGTGCCAAAGGCATGGCAAGTATTGTGGGATTTGCGGGCAAGCCCCCAGTGATTACATTGAAGTAGCGGAGTTTTTGGTTAAGCAGGGCATTAGCTCCCTCTCACTCAATCCGGACTCAGTGATCGCCACTTGGAATAGAATTGTGCAATTAGAAAAGTAAGCATGAATTTACTCTTACTCTCCGGCGCGCTCTATCAGGGCAAGTTTTTAGAATATGCCCTATCTTGGATTGAGGCGTTCTTTCAAACCCACCAGCTTAAAGGAAAACAGCTCGCTTTGATCGCCTATGGGAGTGTGCTTAGAAGTCAAGAAGAATGCGAGGCGAATTTACGCGCGCTCTTAAAGGGTTTTGGTGTGGAGGTGGTGGGCGTGCATAGGGGCTTAGAGATTATCCACACTTGCGCGGGCTTTGTGATGAATGGGGGGAATAGTTTTAAGCTCTTAGAGGGCTTGTACCAACATAACTTATTAGAAGTGATCAGAGCACGCGTGAAAGCGGGCGTGCCTTATTTGGGTTGGTCAGCAGGCTCTAATGTGGCAACTCCAAGTATCCACACCACCAATGACATGCCCATCACTTACCCCCCAAGCTTGCAGGCTTTAGATTTAGTGCCCTACCAAATTAACCCGCATTTTCCCACCGGCTCAGCGCACCATGAGGGCGAGAGTCGTCAAGAGAGAATTGCCGAGTTTTTAGCCCTCAACCCTCAAGCGGTCGTTTATGGCATGCCCGATGGTATGGCATTTAAAGTTGATGGGCACTATGTTCAGATACTCCATCCTTGTAGGGCATTTTTATTCAAGTTTACATACCCTAACCAGATTGCACAGATTGCTTCTGGTAGCGTTTTTGGAATGTAGTAACAAAAGTTGCTACTTTGTGCGCAGGACTGAAGGATTGGGTGGTTTACGCCACCGCATATTAGAGTAGAAACGCCAAGAAAACAAGCCCCGCTCTTACGCGCCCAAAACCCGTAAACTTAAAGGGCGATGGGAGGAGAAAATGCTATAATCCTCGCAGACATAGATGGAACTTTTCTAAAATAAGGCTAGTGATGCACTCTTACATGGGCGATAAAATTAAGGTTCTCAAAGGGCTAGAAGCGGTTAGAAAACGCCCGGGGATGTATATTGGCGACACGGGGGCTAATGGTTTGCACCACATGGTGTATGAAGTGGTGGATAACGCAGTCGATGAGAGCATGGCGGGCTTTTGCGATCACATCAAAGTAACCTTAAGTCAATATGGATCATGCATTGTGGAGGACAATGGGCGGGGTATCCCTGTAGATATTCACCCCACAGAGGGTATCCCAGCTGCTACTGTGGTGCTCACCATTTTACACGCCGGGGGCAAATTCGATCAAGAGAGTTATAAAGTCTCTGGAGGCTTGCATGGCGTGGGGGTGAGTGTGGTCAATGCGCTCTCTATTAAGCTCATTATGACCATTTATAGAGAGGGGCAGATTTATCGCCAAGAATTTGAAAAGGGAATCCCCACCACTCCCCTAGAAGTCATCGGCACCACTAAAAAGCGCGGGACGACCATTGAGTTTTTCCCCGATCCCCAAATTATGGAAGTGGTCGCCTTTGATGGCGCGACCTTAAAACGCCGTTTTCAAGAAATGGCGTATCTGAACAACAAAATCACCCTAGAGTTTCACGACCAACCCGCCCAAATCCATGAAAGCTACCACTATCAAGACGGCTTGAAACAATTCATTATGGACAGCCAAACAACCCCGCTCATCTCTGAGATCATCGCCTTTAGCGCGCAAGTGGAGGGTATGGAGGTAGAAGTCGCACTGGCTTATAATGAAAGCTATGAAGAGCAAACCTTTAGCTTTGTCAATAACATCCGCACGATTGAGGGGGGCACGCATGAAAGCGGGTTTAAAATGGGTTTGAGCAAGGCACTTTTAAATTATATCCAAGAGAACAATGCCTCTAGGGAGGGGGCTAGCGTGGTGCAAGAGGATGTTAGGGAGGGCTTGAGCGCGATCATTAGTCTGAAACTCTTAGACCCCCAATTTGAGGGGCAGACCAAAGCCAAGCTAGGAAGCTCCTTTGTGCGCCCCATTGTGGCTAAACTGGTCTATGAAAAAGTGGCTAAATATTTTGAGGAGAATCCTAGCATCGCTAAGGCGATCGTGCAAAAGGTGCTCTTAGCCGCACGCGGGCGTGAGGCAGCCAAAAGGGCGCGTGAAATCACACGCAAGAAAGACACTTTAAGTGTGGGCACTCTGCCGGGCAAACTGGCTGATTGCCAAAGCAAAGACCCCAGAGAGTGCGAAATCTACTTGGTAGAGGGAGATAGTGCGGGGGGCTCAGCTAAACAGGGTAGAGATCGCGCCTTTCAGGCAATCTTGCCCTTGCGGGGTAAAATCCTCAATGTAGAAAAGGCGCATTTGGGCAAGATTCTCAAGTCTGAAGAGATTAAAAACATGATCACCGCCTTTGGGTGCGGGGTGGGCAAAGAATTTAACTTAGAGAAATTGCGCTACCACAAGATCATCATTATGACCGATGCGGATGTGGATGGGAGTCATATCCAAACTTTGCTGATGACCTTCTTCTTTCGCCATTTAAAACCCTTGATCGAGCATGGGCATGTCTATATCGCCCAACCTCCTTTGTATCGCTTTAAAAAGAAGAAAGTCGAGCGTTATTTGCGCGATGAGCGCGAACTCAACCACTTCTTGATCGAGCATGGGATTGATAGCATGGAAATTGAAGGGATAGGGCGCAATGACTTACTGGATTTGCTCAAAACTCTAAGCGCGTATCGATCTGTGTTGCAGGAATTAGCAAAACGCTCTGTGTTGATCGAAGTATTGCGCGATTTGGTGGAGCACAAGATAGAGGGCTTGGGCTTTGAAGCCATTGCTAAACGCATGGAAAGTCTTTTAAAAAGATTGGATTATCGTGTCTTAACCCAACAAGTTTCAGAACAGGGCGCGCATTTCTTTGTGCAAACCCCCTTAGGGCTTGTAGAGGTAGGGGTTGATCAAGCCTTATTGCAAGACCCGCTATTTTTAGAGGCAAAAACTTTATTTGCGCGTATCGCTGAGATCGACATGGGGGCTTTGGGCATGGATGCGTTAGACTTTTTAGACAAGGTCGAGCAGAATGCTAAAGTGGGGGCGTATATCCAACGCTATAAGGGCTTGGGCGAGATGAATCCCGATCAACTCTGGGAAACTACAATGGCATTAGAAAATCGCGCCCTTTTGCGTGTGGCTTTAGAAGATGAGGCAAAAGCGGATGAAGCCTTTAACTTGCTCATGGGCGATGAGGTTGAACCTAGACGCGAATACATCTACGCGCACGCTAAAGATGTCAAACATTTAGATGTGTAAAGATAGCCCCGATCAAAGTTGCGCCTGTGAATTATACCGGCTCTGCGTTGAGCCTTGCGCTTTTCACTAGAAAGCATAGAGAGGGTGTTTCAAGTGCACGGGGTGGAGTTGTCAAATTGGATCTTTGTGGATGCCCCCCAAAACTACGGCTGGATACTTGTATGCCCTAAAAAATCTAGTGTGGAGAGACAATTTGTAGAGCTAGACACATGGTATTTTGTGTCTTGAGAGCTTTTAACTTGTCTTGAGAATCTCTATACAAGCAGGGTGTGCTATCTATATTCACTAAAGCCAGCTCACTCAAAGCACTCTGCAACGCGCTGGGGCTGTAGGTGTGATCTTTAAAAATATTCAAACACGCTTGCTGGAGTTTTTGGCGCAAGTATTTGGGCTTGAGGCAGAGTTGGGGGTGTCTTTGCAGGGTGAGAATATCCAACCCCTCAGAGAGAGGATCATCAAAGGTATAATAATAACTCTCAAAAAATAATTCAAAGAATCGATCCCCATATTGGGTAAAAAAGGGGGCAAAGGTGCGCATCAAGGCATCCTTATCTAGGATCGGATCGACAGCACTATCGCTTAAATGCCATTTCCATATCGCATAAGTCTCTGCATAGTCCCGCTCAATGTATTCGCCCAAGAGGGTGTAAGAGAGTTCTGGATTGACTAATCTATACGCCAGCTCCGCGATTTTGAAATCTTTAAAGAAAGCTTGCACGGGTAACATGGGTTTGGGGCTTTTTTGTTCGTGTTCTGAAAAGTACTTGATCACATCGTAAAAACTGGAGGGGTAGAGGGGGTGGGCTTGCAGGGCGTTCATATAGGTGTGCAGATTCATACCCTGCTGGTGCGCGTCAATCAAGGGAGAGTAGATAAAATCTAGGACCTTGAGATAATCTTGTACCACCTGTTTAAGGGGGGTGTGTCTTGGATGCTCCTTTTCATCATCTAAGAGCGAGCCAAAGAGCAAGGTAAAGAGGTGCATGAGCTCAAATTTTTTTAATTCTGCAATGAAGTGCTCTTCTTGCTCATCTCTAGGCTTTAATCTCTGCAAAAGAGGGATTTGGTTGATAAATCTATATCCTAGTTTCTCTAAAGTAGGAAGGTCGTCTAGCACAACTTGGCTTGTGATGAGATCACGCCCCGGATCATGCGCATGATGACCCTTGTCCATGAGCTTTTTGATTTGCTTAGCAGTTTGGATCAAGCGATCAAGAGGGGTAGGCTTGTAGCTGAAAGCCAAGTCCATCCAAATACGCGTGTCAAAGTCTTGTTGCAAGCGTTGTTGCAGGGCTTGACAGAGGGCATTTTTTGAGGGGAATGTCTGGAGTTTGTTTTGCGGGTTTAAATACGCGCATGGGTTGTCATGCACAGAGAATAGGCGCAGGCGTTGGAGTTGGGTTTTTAAAATCTGGCTGTCTTTTGGCAAGGAATTAAGTGCTACCACACATTCTTGTTGGAGTTTGGGGGTTAGATACTTGGGGTGTAGGCAAATGGCGGGGCGATCTTGCAAAAGTTGGGGGGTGATGTCTTGCAAATCCACATAGGCATCTATATTTGTGATGAGTTCTCGCGCGCGCACAAAATGCAGGACTTTGAGATGCTCAAACTCTTGTAATGCCTGCGCGCGTGTGCTCACATCAGTAAATAGGCGTTGCCTATCCCAATAACCCAAAGTAATCTCAGACCACACATGATCATAGACAGACACCAAAAACCCATTATAGAGGCGATCAACCCCCTCTAGATCGCTTGGCAGGGGGGCTAAAATCCCCTCTTTATTGAAATCCACATAATATTCTATGGCACTTGCGTAATTGCTCACTTCGCGCTTGATGCACCTTTTTTCAAAATTCTCTTGGCAGCGTTTTAGTTGGTAGGGCAAGTCCTCTTCAAAACTTACAGCAAGATTTTTTAAATACTCCACAGGATTTAGCCCTGCTTTGTGAGCGTTGAAAAGCGGGGTGTAGAGGAGATGGAAGTCGCTTAAAAACATTTGCGCGATGGCTTCGCGCTTATCCTTCATGTGATTTTGAATCAAGATCACTAAATAAAAAGCTTCTAGGGTTTTGAGCGTTTGTAAAAAGCGCGCTTCTGGCTCGTCCTTGGGTTTAAAATCCTGAATCAGGGGCACTTGATCTAGGACATTTTGGGCTAGATTCATTTCAATGTCCCTTGCTTTTAAGGGGTCTTTCTCCTGTGGGTTTTTGATGTATTCTTGGAGAGCTTGGAGGGCTTGGAGTAGGGGTGGGTGCTTGGGCATGCACGCACACACCACAAACAAACAGATCACAACCAACAAGCGCGCCATCTAAAACTCCTTGACTAAGTTTCTTTGCAATACCACACAGATCGCATTATTGGACTTAAAAATTTGGAGTTTATCCTTAGGGTCTAGATACACACAGGGACTATCATCAATAGAGATCAGACGCACAAGGTGTAATTGCTCTTGAAGGTCCTTCGTGTTATAGGTGTTAGCTTTAAAGAGTTGTTGGCAAATTTGCTTAGATTTGGGGCTTAAGTATTTGGGGCTTAGGCACATGGTGGGGTGCTCTTTTAAAATGGGGGTGGGGTTGTTTTGTAAATGCGTGTAAAAGGGGGCATTGTGGCTTAGCACAAGGAGGCGGGCGAGATAGAGGGTAGAGAGGTGGCTGGGGTCTATGCGTTGCTTGTGTTGTTGCAACATCTCTTTATAGGTATCATCATCGACATAAGCGGAGGGGGGGATCTCTTCTTGCTTGCCATCGTCGGCAACAAAATATTTATCTTCATCATCGCCAAAGATGTTGAGGATCGTTAGGCGTTCCCATAAATTGCGGGAGCCGATCTCTTGTTGGAAAAACCCATAAGAGCCCGCCATGTTTTTGATGTCTGTATGCAGTTGTTCTAAGAATTTATCGTTAGAAATGTCTTCATCATAGGCGTTTGCAATGATGTCATAAACACAGCCCGCACAGGTGCTGTTATCATTGCAATAATCATTAGGGGCAAAGGGGGCAGGATCGCACTTCTTTTCATTGACCAATATATGTCGGAGCTCTTTAATATAGGCAATAGGGTCTAAACCCATCTTATGGGCGTTGAAAAGCGGGGCATAGAGGAAGTTGGCGGTGTCTAAGAAGGCTTGGGCTAGTGCGGCACTTTTAGGATGATCGGCATACGCATTGTACACCCCGATACTATCTAGCGCGCGCAACATCTCCCGTTGTTTCAAATGCGCCAAAAACTGCGTTTCTGCTTTATTCTTGGGCTTAAACTCTTGGATTAAGGGCATGTGTTGGATCGCTATTTGGGCTAGAGGGATGACACCCTTGATGTATTTTGAAATGTCCCACGCAATGCTCATGTAGTCCCATCTCTCATCTTCTTCAGGGTCGCCCACGGCGTCTTGATTGCCTTTATCCATGTGGTCATAGAGTGCCTTAAACGCCCTAAAAAAGGGGGCGTTTTTGGATTCTTGAGGTTTTTCCATGGGAATCATGATAGTCAATACATTTTCTTTAGCCTGCAGATTTAAGAGCAAGAGAGCTAAAAGCAGGAGGCGGATCATTGAAATTCCTTTTTTAGGTTGGTTTGCAAGGCTAGGCATAGGGCGTTGCTGGGTTTAAAAAGTTGGAGTTTGTCGCTGGCGTTGAGATACACGCATGGGGCGTTGTTTGTGGAGACTAAACGCAAGGATTTTAAATACTTTTGCAAGGGTTTGGGGTTGTAGGTGTGTTGCTGGAAGATATCTAGGCAAGTGGCTTTAGCCTCGCTGTTAAGGTATTTGGGTTGCAGGCAGGCGGTGGGGTGGGCGCGCAAGCGATCGGCAGAGACTTTTTCGGGGTGTAATAGCGTGTCTGTGTAAATGTCTTGGTTGGTGAAAAACGCCTCAATGCGGTTTTGGTAGTGCAAATCCCATAGCGGGGCCTCTTTAGGAGTCCACCATTTGGCTAAATCCCTATAAAATAAGAACCCGCGCTTTTCATCCCATGCCGCCGTCCATAGGGGTAGAGTCCATTTGATAGAGATAAAATCTCTAGAAGAGAGATTAAACTCATACCTCTTTAAAAAGTAACTGCCTGATTTGGCACTTCTAAAATCTTCAAGCCATAGGCTCTTTGGGGTGTTTTTAGGGCGTGTGCAAAAATCGTCTTTTGTGCATGGGTAGGTGTTGTGTGGGGCGGATTGTTTGAGATTTTGTAAATACATGCTAGGGTCTAAGCCAAGTTGCACGGCTTTGATTAAGGGGGTGTAGAAGAAATCAATCCTGTGGAGGTAATTATAAGCCAACATGGGGGCGGAAACGGAGTCAGGATAGTATATATCCACATCAAAATCCGTAAAGTACAAAGAGCCTAGCAACAGGGCTAAAAGATGGAGGCGTTCGTAATCAAACACATGATGCCACTTGGGACCCTGCAAAGAGGCTAGGGGCGTGGCTTGCAAAATGGCTTGTAGGCGTTCTTTAAAGGGTTTGAGGTCGTGGGGGGGTGTATTGATCATGTGGATCAAGGCATCTTGTGCCTCTTGAAAGGCTTTAGCCACATGAGAGGGGACAACCATACCCATTTGGGGCGGATTTGCCTGTAGGGTCTTACAAAGGGGGTCTTTAGAGGGGAAATTTTGGATCGTGTTTTGGGGGGTGAGATAGAGGCAGGGTTGATTATCAAAGGCGATGAGGCGGGTATTGCGGAAGTAATTGTAAAAATCCATATCGGGATTCTTCAACAAGGCTTGGCATGCTAGGGTGTCTGTTTTAGAGTCCTTAAGACATGCATAGAAACCCACGCGATCCAAAGGGGCGGGGGGTTGAGAGGGGCTAAGCGTGCGCACACCTTTTAGCCATATGTCAAAGCGGTAAGCATAATAATCTTTCAAAAGCTGCATATCATACAGACTCACGCCTAAAATGGTTTGGAGCTGTTTGTAGTAGCCTTCGCTTTCTTGCAAGGCAATATCATAATCGTGATTGAATAAGAAATTATCTAAACCCGCCATTAGAGTTTTAAGGCGTAAGATAGTGGGCGAAGAGTCTTTAGCTAGCATGTTCTCTAAGGCTTTGAATTTAGTGTCATAGTCCTTTGAGGAGAAGTTTAGGTGGTTGATCAGGGTGTTTTGATAATCAAAAGAAGAGCCAAACCAAATTAAATCGTTTAAGAAAGATTCTAGGGGCAAGCCCTGTTTGGAGATATTGATTAAAAGGGAGTAGAAAAATTTTAGGTTATATTGCAAGGCGTTGAAGAGTTTTTGGGCTTCAAGGGGTTTTGGAGGGGGTGCGCCATTTTCTAGCGCATCCTCACAATCCACCTCGCCACTGATTTTAGCGCGCACCAAGCCAAAGGCATGCAAGGCTTCAAAGCCCCGAATTTGCGGGTAAAGCGGGAGACTTTTTAGGCGTTGCATAAAGGGCACATGGTCTATCATTTGGATAGCTAGACTCATCCATGTTTTATAACGCCGTGCTACGACTTGTGGGGTCATAAAGGATCGATCCATTCTGCTTGGATCACACTCCGCTTTAAGGGCAACTTGCAAAGCGCTGTTGTGGGCATTTACGAGCGAATCATAGAGGCTCTTAGCCGCCTTGAGAAAGGGGGCGTTTTGGGATTCTTGGGGGTCGTCTATTTGGACAACGATAGTCGGTGCATGGTCTTTAGCCTGTAGATTTAAGAGCAAGAGGACTAAGAGAAATAACCGGATCATTTTTATTCCTTTGTTAGGTGTTTTTGCAACGCCAAGCATAGCACATCACTAGACTTAAAAGTTTGGAGTTTGTCCTTAGGATCTAAATACACACAGGGGCTCTCATCAATAGAGACAAGGCGCACAAGATGTAATTGTTCTTGAATGTCTTTAGCGTTGTAGGTTTTAGTTTGAAAGAGTTGTTGGCAAATTTGCTGTGATTTGGGGCTTAAGTATTTGGGGCTTAAACACATGGTGGGGTGGTCTTTTAGCGTGTCTTTTAAAATCTTGGGGTCGTCGTTTCGCAAGAGGTCGTAAAAGGGGGCGTTGCGCTCTAAGGGGATCACCCGTGCTGTGTAGAGATCAAAGAGATGTTCGGGGTCTATGCGTTGGGTATTTTTATCCATGAAGTCCCAAAATGTACATCTGAATACATCTGTGTTAGTTACCCGGTCCCAAGATATCCCCCCCTCAAAGATGGTGTCCAAAACTAGCGCAACCCAATAACTATAGTCTGCATGGTGGGCGAAGATTTCCATAGGTATATCCGCTTCATGCATATCTTGGGCTAAGCGTTTTCTAAAAGGCTTATGAGGGACAATGTTTTTTCTGTCTGCTTCATATACCCTTGTTCTGTTAAAATCAAGGATATTTCTGATGCGACGCAAATCAGTATTTTTAGAAAAGATGCGATGGAGTTGCTCTAAATAGGCGATCCCATCTAGCCCTAGCTTGTGGGCGTTAAAAAGTGGGGCATAGAGCCATGCGTTGATGTGTAAAAATTCGCGGGCAGCAAATGTAATCTTTTCATCAAACGAAATCTCTGTGAAGTCAAGGGCATGGAGCATTGCCATATTTTTAACATGGGCTAAGAATTGCGCTTCTCTTTTGTTTTTGGGCTTAAACTCTTGAAACAAGGGGACTTGCTTAGCTACAGCTTTGGCTAGGGGGATGGAGGCATCTGTATAATGTCTTGTAGCCCGAAACAGGGCGGGCAGGTATTCGGTATATGAGATATTCGGGTCGAGATCATCGTCTATCTTGGCAGAGGATTTTTGCTTGTAAGTATAGAGTGCCTTAAATGCCTTGAAAAATTGTTGGGCGTTTTTGAATTCTTGGAGATTGCCTATTGGAATAAGGATAGTCAATACATGTTCTTTAGCCTGTAGGTTTAACACCAAGAGGGCTAAGAAAAGTAGGCGGATCATTTTTATTCCTTTGTCAAGTGCTTTTGTAACGCCACACAGATCGCGTTGTTAGATTTAAAAACTTGGAGCTTGTCCTTAGGGTCTAAATACATGCAAGGAATGGTATCGATAGAAATGAAGCGCATCGCTTTAAGATAGTCGTTTAAATCCGCCTGCTTGTAGGTTTGGGTTTTGAAGACTTGCAGGCAGGCTTGTTGGTGTTTAGCAGAAAGGTATCTAGGGTTTAGACAAATGGTGGGGTTTTCTTGGAATTCTTTGGTGTATTGATCCGTATCTTTAGCGTCTATGTAGAACTCATAGGCATGCAAAAGCAAAAAGATTGTGCGTGCTAGGTAGTGGGTGGAGAAAAGCGTGTAGGGGTCATCTTTTGATCCCACCAATTCATCCGTGTGCCCGTCCCTTAGGGCTAGATTAGCCCACATAATCGTGCCTTCTCTTAGAGCTTGCCAAAATTCGATAGCTGAAACCATCGATTCGCTGTCGTGCTTTAAATGCCCTAAAAATGCCTTTATCGGTTCTCTGCATGAAAGAGTAGAAATGAGAGTGTTTAGATCGCGTTGGAAGATGTCTAGATCTGTTGTCGTGTTTGCATGGTGGCACTTTGGGCAAAGGAGTTGCAACAACGCATCAGCATTAAGAGAGTGCATGTAAGCTATGGGGTCTAAGCCCATTTGGTAGGCTTGGATTAGGGGCGTGTAGATGAAGTTAACGCTATCTAGGAAATCTTGGGCGACCTGCTTGGGCGTGGCTTCAAATTTGACCACAGGGCTACAAGGATCTGAGATAGAATTTTCAACCAAATATAAGAGGTGGAGGGCTTCAAATTGCTTGAAATTTTTTAAAAATTTCTCTTGTGTAGCGCTATAGGGTTTGAGTTTTTGTAGCAATCCTTGAGGGGTGTATTTGAGCAAACCTTTTCCAAAATCCACTAAAGCAATTGCCGGATGAGACAAATATTTCGCATATTGGTGTGTGGTGCCACACGCTTTGCCACCAAACTGCTTTAAGGCATCTAGTTGGGCGGCGACCATCTTAGCGCGCATTTTTGCAATACCCTGAATGAGAGCGGGGGGTATTTGCTGATCCTTTACCTTAAGCTTTGCCTGAAGAGTTGGTGTCTCTTGGGCAAAATCTAGGACAAACAAGACCAACAAAATCAAACCACGCATGAAAATTCTTAATTTATAAAAATTTATGCAATTTTGGAATGTAGCTGTGTGCCATGCGCTCTAGGCGTGCGCGCCATATAACGCGTCAAGGACAAATTGCAAGCTAAAGAGGATCATAAAGACATACAAAAGGGGATGGACTTCTTTAAACTTACCCCGACAGATTTTAATGAGGGGATAGAGGATCAGCCCTGCGCCCACCCCGCTAGTGATGCTATAAGAGAGGGGAATCCAAAAGAGCACAAAAAAGGCAGGCAGGGATTCTTCTAGGTCATGCCAATCAATGGCACTCAAATGACTCATCATCAAAAACCCCACAACAATTAAAGCAGGGGAGGTGATAGCAGGCACGCTGGCTAACATTTTAGCGATGGGCGCAAAAAAGAGCATACAAGCAAATAGCAAGGCGATCACCACGCAAGTAAAGCCCGTGCGCCCGCCCACGCTCACCCCCGCACCCGATTCGATGTAAGCAGAGGTGGGCGAAGTGCCCACAAGCGCGCCCAAAGTGCTAGCAAGCGCATCGGCAGACAACGCCGCTTTAGCGTTGGGGAAATGCCCGTTTTCAAGCAAGTTAGCTTGTTTGGCAACACCGATCATCGTGGCGGTGGTGTCAAAGAGCATGATCAAAAAGAAGGTGAAGATCACCGCGCTTAAATCAGGTTTGAA
Source organism: Helicobacter sp. L8 (assembly GCF_003660355.1). Lineage (NCBI taxonomy): Bacteria > Pseudomonadati > Campylobacterota > Epsilonproteobacteria > Campylobacterales > Helicobacteraceae > Helicobacter > Helicobacter sp. L8. The sequence continues at coordinate 16,258 of NZ_QXQR01000006.1, read as the reverse complement.
TGCGCTTAAAATATCTAGCTTAAAAAAGGTGGTGCTGGTGTGTGTGGGGAGTTCTAAGAGGTGATCGGGGAGTTGGATATGCCCTAAGAAAAAGCTAAGTAGGGCGGTGATGAGCATGCCCAAAAAGATCGCCGCTTTGATGTTGTAAATCATTAAAACAAGGGTAACTAGCAAACCCAGTAAAGACATGTAAGCAATGGGGTGGGTAAAATTGCCTAAAGTAACCAAAGTTGCGGGTGAGGCGACAATCAAATGGGCATTTTGCATGCCAATGAAAGCAATAAAAAGCCCAATGCCCGCGCTCATGCCTGCTTTTAAGGGGTTGGGGATCGCCTTGATCAAGGCTTGCCTAAACCCACTCAAAGAGAGGGCTAAAAAAATGAGCGAGGCTAAAAACACACTCCCCAAAGCACTCTGCCAAGAAATCCCCATACTCAGCACGATCACAAAGGTGAAGTAAGCGTTCATGCCCATGCCCGGGGCAATGGCGATGGGATAATTAGCCAGCAAGCCCATAATGAGCGTGCCCACCACCGAAACTAAAATGGTAGCCACAAACACCCCTCCAAAATCCATGCCCGCTTTTTGCAAAATGGCTGGATTGACAACAAGGATATAAGCCATCGTGATGAAAGTACTCAACCCGGCTAAAATTTCGGTGCGTAAATTTGTGTGGCGTTCGTTAAATTGGAAAAAGCGCGCTAAGGCTTGCATGGCTTGCTCCTTATGGATTTAGTGGCTTTCATGTTAGAATGGAGCAAAAAGGCAAATTCTAATGGGTTTTGCTTGAGATAGGGCTTAAATGATCGCCTTAGAGGGCTTGGAGTATTTGTTAAAGAATCGGTGTTTATTGGGCTTTTCAGGCGGGGGGGATAGTGTGGCGTTGTTCTATCTTTTATTAGAACAGGGCGTGCGTTTTGATATGGCGATCGTGCATTATGCTCTGCGCGATCAAGCCCATTTAGAGGTGCAATACGCCCTAGAATTGGGGCGCAAACACGCCAAAAGCGTGCATGTGCTCTATGCGCCTTTAAGGGAGGGCAATATTGAGGCGCGCGCGCGCGCGCGCCGCCATGCTTTTTTTGATCGCTTGAGCGCGCAATTTGGCTATACCTGCGTGATTCTAGCCCACCACCTCAATGACAAATTAGAGTGGTTTTTGATGCAATTAGCTAAGGGGGCAAGTTTGCAAACCCTCTTGGGCTTTGAAGCCTTAGAAAATAGAGGGCATTACAGCCTAGCGCGCCCCCTGATTTACACCCCTAAAAGCGCGCTTACAAAATATTTACACGCCAAGCATTACCGCTATTTTGAGGATTGTAGCAATGCGGATCCACGCTTTAGGCGCAATGTCTTTAGGCAGGCTTTAAGCGATGTGTTCTTGGGTATGCAAGGCGCGCACAAGGGCTTAAAGCGCAGTTTTCAGGCTTTGGGTGTGGAGAAACACCAGCTCTACCCCCCTATTAAGATGGTTTGTGTGGCTAGGGTGTGGGTGTTTAAAGAGAATAGGCAAAAATTATATTACATTGATATTTTGTTAAAACGCTTGGGCTATGTGTTAAGCCAGCCCCAACGCCTAGAGTTAGAACGCCAAGGCTTTAATACACTCTTTAGCACGCGCGCTAGGGTGTATTGTGTGGGGGTTTTGGGGGGCTTTGTCTTTGTGGGCGCAAGAAAACACGCGATCAAAGCCATGCCCAAAGCCTATAAAATACAATGCCAACTTTTGCAAATCCCCCCCACCTTGCGCCCCGCACTTTTTAGCCCAAAATGGCAAGAACATTTGGAGGCAATTAAACAGGCTAAATCCACTCTGTGCGCGCCATCAAACTAGGGGGCAGGTTGAAGTGTTTGATGATCTCTTGTTCTAGGGCGCGTTGTTGCCCTTGATCGCATTCGTGATCGTAGCCTAGTAGGTGCAAATAGCCATGCACAAATAATAAGGTGATTTCCTCTAAAAGCGCATGCCCGCGCGCTTGGCTCTCCTGCAGGGCTAAATCCACATTGATTACCACGCTCCCCAAAAGCGCATGCCCGGGGATTTCTATGGGGAAACTCAGCACATCGGTGCTTTTGGGGATATTTCTAAACTCTAGGTTTAATCTAGCCATCTGTGCGCTAGAGACTAACACCAACTCCACACAATGATCGCCATTAAGATACTCCATAATGGGCAAAAGTTTGGGGGTTAGCCAACCTTGCAAATCTGGGGGCAGATTCTCTTGGTTAGCCTCGCAAATGATCTCAATAGCACAAGCAGACAAGGGCTTAGGCTTTGAGTGCGGGGAGTTCGTAGAAAGTTGCATTACCATTATTGCCCAAGTAATATTTTTCATAAAAATCTGGTGGGATATTGAGCCAGCCATCACTAAGTTTTATCCTTGCAAAATCAAGCGAATAATCACCCGCACACACAAGTATTTTATCGGATTTTGGTGTGTAATAGTTGCCTTCGGGTTTAATTTGATAACTGGCTAAAAAAGTTCCAAAATCCGCTTGTGAAAAAGAATAGCGACCCCCAGAACAATCAAGTTCTTCGTCCTCCTGAAAAATAGGACACGCAAAAAAATAAAGCAAAAGGGCTGGGTAGTGTTTTGGCTCGCCTTTCCAAAGAGATTTTTTATGCTTAACTGCAAGCCCCCTAAGCACTTCTTTTCTATCTTTTTCCAACGCCTCAAAATGCTGATCGAGCAATTCCACCAAGATTGCCTTGCCACTCTCTAAATTAGGGGCATTAAGCAACTGGCTTTTAAGGGCTTCATAAGATTTGAGTTTGCTTTTGTTGCTAGGCATAATTCCCACTCTAGGCTTGATCGCCTCTTGGATCAATTTCCTAATAAGTTTCTCTAATTCTGTTTGTTGCCCTTGATACTTCTCTAGCTGGGCTTGTTTGTTGGCTAGGGCTTGTTGGCTCTTTAGCACCGCCTCAATATCCTCTTTTTCCACGCCCACGCTAAAGATTTGGCACAGCGCAAGGATGATCTCCACATCGCTAGTGGCATTAATGGCTAGGACTTGCTCTAACTCACTTTGGAGCGCACGGGAGCGCAACCAGCGTTGTAAAGTGTTGCTTTTATAGTGCTCCAACACATCTAAGATGTCAAAATGCTCTCTAAGTTCCTCCAAACTACCCACGCGATGGTTATCACAATGCAAAACAAATTTAGCTAATTTCATGGTTGCTCCTTAAAAAATAATTACAGCCCCCATTATAGCTAAACTCGCATAGGCGCGTAACTTAAACCTTGACAATCAAGCTAAGACACGCTAGAATCTTTGGTCTATTTTATTGACAAAGAAAGGTTACTATGCTACACTCACAAGCCACAAGCCACAAGCCACAAGCCACAAGCCACAAGCCACAAGCCACAAGCCACAAGCATTAAGCTTTAAATCCTCTCTTTTAGCCCTCAGTGCTCTTGGCCTCTTTTCTCTAGCTCCTTTAAGCGCGGAAGAAAACGGCGCGTTTATAGAGGCTGGGTTTCAATACTCTAATTTCACCCAAACCCAAAAGGTGAGCAAACCCGTTTTAGAACAAGTGCTAGGCAAATCGCCCCCCTACAATGGGAATCTCTTTGGCGCAGACATCCAAATCGGTTACAAACAATTCTTTGGGGCTAAAAAACGCTTTGGCTTGCGCTATTATGGCTTTTTTAGCGGTCAGGGGGGGAGCTATTACAACACAATGGGCAGGTTTAGCCAACCCTCTGCCAATCTCTTTTATGGCGTAGGGATGGACGCGCTCTTAAATTTTTATGAGAAGAAAGATCGCACTTTTGGCATGTTTGTCGGGGTGATGATCGGGGGGAGTTCTTGGCTTATGGGCAAGGCTTATGATCAAGGGCAGTGCGTGTATAGCAATGATGACGGGCAGTGTATGAGCATGAATAACTATTATAGCGATCGCGCCCGCGATTTTAACAGCGAAGAGGGTTTCCAAGCCAAGTTTTCGCCCACCTTCGTGCAGTTCCTCGTCAATATCGGCTTTAGGGCTAATTTCACCAAGCATCAGGGCTTTGAGCTAGGCGTGCGCATCCCCACCATCAACGACCCCTATCTCACTATCACGCGCACGCAGGATTACGAGGAGTATGGGGTTAAAAAGGGCGATTTTATCAGTTTCAATCTCAGACGCAACATAGCTATCTTTGCTAACTATGTCTACAATTTCTAAAAAAGCAGGTTGACAAAGTGGACTAGGAGTAAAGCGCACAGCCCGCCTAGCAAACCCGCCAAAGCGTCATCGCCCACCACCCCAAGCCCGTTTGTTACCTTTGTGTCGATTGTGCCAATTAAAGAGGGCTTGTAAATATCAAAGAGTCTAAAGAAGACAAAGCTAGCTATTAGACTCAACCAACCCCACCCAGCTACCGCCATCGCAATCCACATCCCCACCAACTCATCGATCACAATGTGTTTAGGATCATGGGTGTTGTGCTCTTGTTCGTAAATGTCGATTTGCTTGATCGCGATCAACCCAATGAGCAACGCGCTTAAAAACAAGGTATTGGGCGAGGCGTATAAAATAGGCAAACCCAGTAACAAAGCGACTACACTCCCAGCCGTGCCTGGACCCTTGGGGAACTTGCCCGCGTAAAATACAGTTAAAAAGCACTCTCTTGCATCCATGAGCACATTATAACAAAATTGGCTAGAATAGGGGTTTTTAAGGAGCGATATGAAATTGGCTGTCTTTGATTTTGATTCTACTTTAGTGGATGCCGAAACGCTAGAGGCACTAGGGGAGGCATACGGGGTGGGCACAGAGATCCAAGCGTGCACCACTGAGGCGATGGAGGGCAGGGCAGATTTCTACACCAGTTTGCTTAGTCGGGTGGCTTTACTCAAGGGTATGGATGTGCGCGTGGCTAGGGCTGTGTGTGAGGGCTTACCCCTACACAAGGGGGCTAAGGAAGCAATAGAGGGTCTACAGGCGCGCGGTTATAAGGTGGTGTGTTTTAGTGGGGGGTTCAAACTAGCGACCGCATTTTTTAAGGAAAAATTAGGCTTGGATGCAGATTTTAGCAACACCTTGCATGCGCGCGCTGGGGTATTAGAGGGTTTGGTGAGCGGACCTATGATGCGCGGGGATTCCAAAAGAGAGATGTTATTGGGTTTGCAACAACTCTTAAGAGCGCGCCACACTGTGGTGGTGGGCGATGGGGCTAATGATATTTGTATGTTTGACTTAGCTGATGTGAGCGTGGCGTTCAACGCTAAAGAGATTGTCAAGGAGCGCGCCAGTGCCATAGCGCGCTCGCTAGATTTGCGTGAGGTGTTAGATCACCTCAAGGCTTGATATAGCCTAGCTCTAAAAGCGTGTTAGCCATTTCCTTGAGCAGGGGACCATTCTTGCTCCCCCCCTCTCCATGTTCTACTAAGATGGTGATGACATACTGGGGGTTTTCATAGGGTAAAAACGCCGTGATCCATGCATGCGATCGCTGGGAGTATTCCATTTGGCTTTCCCTTATCCGTGTGGTGGTATTTTGATCGATGCTCACCACCTGCGCCGTGCCCGTCTTGCATGCCAAACTCACCTTAGCCCCGCGCGTGCTTTTATACGCCGTTCCCCCCTGCTGGTCGCATGCCTCATGCATGCCCTTGCGCAAAATAGGCAATTTGGATTTTTCAAACGCGTCCAAAACATCTTTGGACTTGAAATCCCCATGCTGGTGGAAGTGGGGAGTGGGGAGTTTGCCTGAGGCTAAAAGGGCGGTGTAATTAGCCACTTGCAGGGGTGTGGTGAGAAAAGAACCCTGTCCGATGGCTGTAATAAGCGTGTCGCCCACATTCCAAACACTCCCAAAACGCTTCATCTTCCAGCTAGGATCGGGCAAAATGCCCACAAACTCATTGGGCAAATCCACCCCGCTTTTTTTCCCAAAACCCATTTGCGAGAAAGTTTTGGTGAGTTTCTCAATGGGAAGGTCTAGAGCGAACTTGTAGAAGTAAACATCTACGGACTCCTTAATGGCTTTGTAGAGATTGGAGTCTTGATGCCCCCCGGGTTTCCAGTCCCTAAACTTGCGCTTGCCCACTTCAATATAGCCGGGTGTGGGGATGGTGGTGTTTTCGTTCATGGGTAAATTCTCTAAAAAACTCAAAGCGCTCCCCATTTTCACCACAGACCCCGGGGGGTAAAGCCCATTGACGATCCGATTTAGCAAGGGATTGCCCGGATTGTCCTGCAAGCTCTTCCAATCTGCTAGGCTAATCCCCCCGATAAAATCATTGAGGTTGTATTCTGGGTAACTCCCAGCCACTAAAATTTCCCCATTGCGCGCGTCCATCACAATGATCGCCCCGCGTTTGTCTGCAAAGAGGGTATCTGCCTTGCGTTGTAAGCGTTTGTCCAAACTCAAAATGAGATCGTTATTGGTTTTGGGTTCTTTGACCTCTAGCACTTCTAATTCTTGGTTGAGCGCGTTCACACTCACCAATTTATATCCTAACGCGCCTTGTAAAAGAGCGTTATACTCTTTTTCTAGTCCAGTTTTGCCGATGGTGTGGGTGTATTGGCTGGGGGGGTTTTTAGCGATGTCATTGCTATCAGCCGCGCCTAAATAGCCAATGACATGGGAGGCTAGAGCGCCATTGGGGTAGTGGCGTTTGTTAGCCGGGGTGATGACGATGTCTGGGATTTGCAAGAGTTTGGCATAGAGAGTTTGCATGGTGGCATAGGGGACAAAATCTAAAATAGGGATCGCGTTGTGGTTGTAGCGTGAATTTTGTTTTTGGTAGTTGTCTAGCGCGTCATCTTGGTTTAAATTAGGGAAGTAACGCCTCAAAAGCGCAATTCTGGCTTGCAACACGGAGTTTTTTAGCGCGGGGGAAAGCGCGATACTAAAACCTAGCTGGTTGATGGCGAGCAATTCGTGGTGGCGATCCATGATGATCCCCCGTGTGGGCACTAAAATCTCTTTTTTTGTCATGTTGCGCAAGGCGAGTTGCTCAAAGTAGTCATTGGTCTTGATGGTGAGAATAAAGATTTTAAACACCAGCACCGCCCACACCAAACCCAATAAGCCCAACACAAAGCGCATTCTAAACCCTAGCATACACTCTCCAAAGCAAAAACTCTAGCACGCTGTAACTCAGTGCTTCCTTCCAAAAGGGGGCGTAATTGTGATTCCAAAGCGCTAAAAAGCCCAAATACAGCCCATAAACACAAAAGCCATGCACCAAATCCCCCAGCACATTGTCTTGAAAAGCGCGCAATAAATTGCGCACAACCAGCTTTTCATAAAAGATGAAGAGCAAGATAAGCACCCCTAAAGGTTGGGTGTAAATGAGTTCCACACTCACAAGGCAGGCAAAGATCCACCACAGCACTTCTGCGCGCGGATTCTCTAAAGTGTGGCGGTAAAATGCAAAGAGGAAAGCTAGCATGGGGGGTAGCCAAGTGTAGATGTCGGCGATATTGCTGTAGAGATAAAAACCCAGCCAAGCTAGCACTAAGCCAATGGGGAACTTGGTTTTAAACATCAAGGCTCTTGGCGAACAAATTCTTGATGATGGCGCGCTGGAGGTCTAAAAGCGTCCCAAACTTAGAATCGAGCGCGCCTTGTGCGCTAATTAGGGGGGCATTGTGGGATTTATAGAGGGCATGCTGGGCGTTCTTATTGAGCTTGTCAAATTTAGTAAAAACGCGCTCTAGGCTTTGATCGGGGCGTAAGATATGTTGTAAAAAGGCGCGCACTTGCTGGTCTAATTCTAGGTTTACATGCCTAGAATCGATCAAGTGTAGGATGAGTTTGATAGAGGGGCGTTGTGCCAAAAGCGCGCTTAAAAAGACTTCCCACTCCCTTTTAACCTGCTTAGAAACCTTGGCGTATCCAAAACCAGGCAAGTCAATGCAACCAAAACTTAGAGTTTCTTGGGGAGCAATGCGCCATGTTGTGCTAAAGAAATTCGCGTTCTTGGTCTTGCCCGGGGTGGTCGAACTCTTGGCGATTTGGCGTTGTAAAATGCGGTTGATCAGTGTGCTTTTGCCCACATTACTACGCCCCACGAACGCCACCTCTGGCGCGCACGCCGGAGGGCATTGGGCTAAATTGCTCGCTGTGATCAAAAAACGACTCTGGACAACATTAATGGGATTCATGGGCTTCTTGTTTGGGGGTGCTTTGGGTAGCTTGTTTGGTGGCTTGGGCTTTTTTTTGCTTTTGCTTTTTTTGTTCTTGCTGGATGTCGTCCATGTCAAAGACAAATCTAGCGGGCTTGTCCTTGCCCCCTAGCACATCGGCATACCCGCGTTCTTTGCTCAAAATGATCTCCTCGCCCTTGATGGAATTGATCTTACCCACTTCGTTCACCACCGCATTTTGCAACAAGCGGTATTCTTGTTTGATCGCATCGTAAATGAGGCGATCAGAATGCCCCTCTACTTCGCGCCCATCTTGGGTTACTAAGTGGAACTGCACCGCGCCCATCGCCTCGTATTTGACCGGTTTGCGCTTGGCGTTGGTGTAGATAATAACCTTATTGGCGTTGAGGGTGTCTTTGCCCTTTTTGATGTGCACATGACCCTCTATAGTGGTGATGTGCTTTTTATCATCGGCTAGGAATTTATCGGCGATCACCTCTAAGGTTTCTCTAATGGGCGCGCTTTGCAAAAGCGCTAGCGCTAGGAATAACACCCCCCATTTCACAATTTCAAGCCCTTCGCGTTAGGGACATGGGGTTTGGATTGTTTGGCGCTTTGCAAATCGATGAGCGCGTGGACGCGTTTAGCGCGTAAGAGCCCACTGACATGGTTGTAGGAAATATCCTCCCCGTCCACATTGCCCTCAGGTCCACGCATCTTAAAGGGTCCCTTGCCTTGAAACATCTGCTTGCTGTGATCGTAAATCCCGTATTGACTCCAGAAACTCTGCCCACTGCTGGTGGTGTAAAACACCCCCTTAGGGAAACTGTAGAGTTCTTTTTTATGCACCATCACCTCCCCCTTTGCTTGTTCTTGCACCTTGTCTTGGGGGTCGTATTTACTCAAGATGAAGTCATAGAGCACTTCGCGATCGCTATATTGCAACGCCCTAGCCCCTTGTATACTCAAATCCGTGCCTTTAGGATTGGTTTGGAACGCTTCAAAACCACGCACTTCAATTTTGGCAAAATCCTTGCTAACCAATGGGGGGGTAGGACGGGGTTGCAAGAAAAAGACAATCAAAGCACCCATCGCCACACTCACCCCTATGAAAAACACCCATAGCGTATTGAGACGCACCTACTCGCGCACCAAAAAAGCAGGCTTACCCATGCTCTTAGCAAAATCGTTTGCCTCCGCTTCGCTTTGAAACCCTTGAATAAACACCCGGTAAATGGGTTGGTTGCCCTTAGTGCCTTGCACAATGCTGGCATGGTAGGGGGCTTTAAGCAGTGGTTTTAAATCTTGTTGGGCTTTTTGCGCGCCCTCATGGCTTCTAAAAGCCCCCATTTGCAAGGAAAAACGCCCTCCGCTCACGCTTTTTTGACTCTCGCCCACTTTGAATTCCTGTTTGAGTGCGTGCGCTTGGGGGGCTTTCTCTAAAGTTTTTTCGTATTGCTTGGCAATCACCCCCCCAAAGCCCAACACCTCCAGCCTGACGGGCGCGACCCCCTTACTCACCATCGCGATGTCGTGCGCGGCGATATTGGAGAGATCGATGATCCGATTAGCCACGAAGGGTCCGCGATCGTTGATACGCACAATGGTGCTCTTGTTATTGTCCTTATTGGTAACCTTAACTATGGTGTTCATGGGCAGGGTTTTATTAGCCGCTGTGTGGGCATACATGTTGTAAGTCTCCCCATTGCTGGTGCGCTTGGCATGGAAATTGGGTCCATACCAGCTAGCATAACCATCAAAGGTCTGCCCTACATTGACTTTTGTGGGGTAATACATCTTGCTTCCTACCCGATAAGGGCGCATGGTCGCTCGCTGAATCGCCTCTGAATCGCGCATGCCCGCTGTCAAGCTATTGGCCGGGACATTTGCCATGCTCTCAGGGGCGTTAGATGGCTTGGGGTTTTTAGATTTGTGTTTGTGCCAGGACCAAAAGGAGTGTTTGCGTGGCTGGGGCGCGCCAAACTCCCTAGCGTCATCATAGGCGCGCAAACTCTCATGCTTGGAGAGCAAGGGACGGCTACTCTTGTTCTGGTTGGGTCCACAGCCCCACAGCACGTACAAGACCAGCAAGACCTTAAAACGCCACATCATTTTGCGCGACTTTTTTCAAGCCCTTAGTGGGGTGTTGCTTGAGAATGGGGATGAGAAGAGTTTGGCGGGTGCTTAAAAAAGAACCCTTCAAATTGTTCATAGCCTTCAACATTGCCACACTGGTGTGGAATTTGCGCGCGATAGAGTAAAGCGTTTCTCTAGGCTTGACCTTGTGGGTTACAAAGGCGTGTAGGGGGTTACCCGGCTTGTAATGTTGCTTGAAGTGGGCGAGATTCTCATAGGGGATATAGACGGTGTAGGCTTTATCGGGGGGGAGAAAATTGTAGTGGAATTGGTGGTTATAGGACTTGAGTTGGCTTAAAGGGATATGCGCGCCTTTGGCAATAGAAGAGAGTAAAGTGCCCCCTTGGATTTTCAAGCTGGCTAAACTGGTGTATGCCCCGCGGTTGAGTAGATATTCCTTGTGTTGCAAGGCATCTAGATTATTGAAGGCGATGGCTAAACTCAAAATGGATCGAATATAACCGCGCGTTTCTTTGGGAAGGAATCTCTTGCTATCGTCCAACAAGACATTAATATCATCGCTACCGGCTTCTTGAATGGCTTCTAGCACCCTTCTTGGTCCATAGTTGTAAGCCATCGCCACTAGATACCATTGCTTGGTTTGTTTGTAAAGCATGTGCAAGTAAGTGATAGCCGCCCGTGTGCTTTTGATAGGATCACGCCGTTCATCTACATAATTATCCACCTGCAAACCCAACATTCTAGCCGTGTCGGGCATGAGTTGCCAAATCCCCACAGCCTTTTTGACACTGTAGGCGTTGGTGGAAAAATTCGACTCCGCCATTGCCATGAATAAAAACTCCACAGGAATATCCGCTTGGGCTAGCATGCTCTTGATAGTGGGGATAAACACCCCATTGCGATCGTAGCGTTGCACGAAGTGATCCCAAGCCTCCTGCACACTTTGCAGACTCTGCGAATTGTCCACACTGGCTAGAAACTCCGCGTTGACTCCAAAGCTATTCAAGGGCTTGAGATTGAGGGCGGTGCTGATGGGCTGGGCGCAAGCTAGAGTGTGCCCCACAAAGAAAGTTGCCAAGAGTTTTAAAGGGCGCGCCATTAAGACACCTTAGCCAAAGGGGCAAGCCCAAAGAGAGTTAGCGCGTTGGTGTTGGTGGTGTGGGCTAGGTGGGCGGGTTCTATGTTGAGAATCTGGGCGACCTGTTGGGCGATTAAGGCGGTGTATTTGGGTTCGTTACGCGTGCCTCTGAAAGGATGGGGGGTTAGATAGGGCGCGTCTGTTTCTAGCACTAGGCGTTCTAGCGGGATCTGCGCAAGGGTTTTTTGTAGGTGCTTGGCGTTTTTAAAGGTCGCCACCCCCCCGATGCCATAGTAGAAGTTTTCGCGCAGATTTAGCAAGATACCATCCCCATTAAAGCAATGCAACACCCCGCGCGCGTGGGGGTAGCTCTTCAAAATGGCGTAAGCGTCATCGCTAGCTTCTCTAATGTGCACGATCAAGGGCTTGTTGTAAGCTAAAGCCAACTCAATCTGGGCACAAAAAACTTCCTTTTGGCGCGCCTTGTCTATGGACACCCCTTGGCGTTGGAAGTAATCTAGCCCGCATTCCCCCACAGCCACGCATTTAGGGTGTTGGATATGCCTCTGTAAAAACGCATGATCAAAGCGATGCGCATCTAAGGGGTGCACCCCACAGCGAAATACAACTCCTCATGGTGCGCGCACAGTTGCAAAGCCCTGTCTAAATCCCTAGGGTCTGCGCCCGGAATCACCATGCGCGCGATTCCTGCCCGCTTGGCGTCCTCTAAAACCTGTTTGACATCGGCATGGTAAAGACGATGATCCAAATGGCAATGCGTGTCTATCCATTGCAACATCAATTCCTCCGCGTTTGGCTTTTTAGAAGTATTATATTATATTTTTAAAAACTTTACCTCCCCACCTCAGCAAACTTGAGCAAAAACTCCGCTAATTAGCCCGCTTATGCTATGATCCTCAAATAAAATGCAAGGAGCGTGTGTTGGGAGCGATCTTTACACTCTCTAAGCCCAGAAAATGGCTAATTAAGTGGCAGACTAGGCGTTTAGGCAAGCAACTCAACACCCAAATTCTGCTTTTTAGCGTGTTGATCTTTTCTGATCAAAGCGATCTGGATTGCCAATTAGAGAAGCTCAAGACCTATTTAGCCCAAAAACTCCCCGCGCGCATCGCCTCTAAAGTCTTTGAGCGCGTGTTATTGCACATTTCTAATTATGGTCTAGATGAGGCGTTGTACCTTAGGGATCGCGCCCGTGTCTTCGAACTCTTGGTGCAAAATATCCAGCTTTACGCGCTGGTGTTAGACATGTGGGATGAGCCTTTGTATGCCAACCAGCGCGATATTTTAAAGATCGCCGTGCAAAACGCCTACGACAAACGCTACCAACTAGACACCCAAAGCCAGCGCGCGCTAGCCTACCAAATGCGCCAGCACAACCCCACCAAAACACTTTAAGCGCGCAGCAACACGGATTGGCTATGATAACCCATTTTCATAAAGGATAAAACATGCCAGCTTTAGTGATCTTTGCCCACCCTAATTTTGCTACCTCGCGTATCAATAAGGCGCTAAAGAACGCGCTTGAGGGTGAATCTGTAGTTTTTAGCGATCTTTACAGCAAATACCCGGATTTTAAAATCGATGTTTTAGCCGAGCAAGAACTCTTGTTGCAACACCAGCACATTGTCTTCCAATTCCCCATTTGCTGGTATTCCTACCCGCCCTTACTCAAGCAATACCTAGATGATGTGTTGACTTATGGCTTTGCTTTTGGCGCATCGAACAAGGCTTTGGCGGGGAAATCCTTTTATCTGTGCACGAGCTTTGGGGCGCAGGAGAGCGCGTATTTAGCCCCGGGTAGCTATAGTGTAGAGACATTACTCAGCCCTTTTAAGGCGACTACGAAGTTTGTAGGGGCAACACTCCAAGGGCATTTTAAAGTCTTTGGTAGCGCTGAAATTAGCGATGCCAACTTGGCGCAAATATGCCAAGAATACCGACAATTCTTAGCCAACACAAAATGAGGGCGTTGCGTTATCTCTTTGTGTGTTTTGCGCTGATCCAAGCTGCTTTTAGCCAACCCTCTAAGGCGTTGATCCAAGGCATGCAAGATATGCGCGCGCTCACGGTGCGCATGTATGAGGAGGATTTGATCAAGGATTTTACGGGGGCAGAGGATTGTAAAGACTATTATTTTTATAGGGATGCGATGGAGAGGCATGCTTCCTTGTTTTTCTCTTTGGCTTTAGATTTTATGGATCAGATTCCCCTGCTAAAAAACCTCCAGCCAAAAACCCCCCAAGATAAAGAATTTGTTAAGATTTTGAAAGTCTATGAGTCCTTCCAACTCTTTGCGCTTTTGCGTAGCTATATCCCCGATATTGACTGCTATACTTATGTTTCGCCCCCCGATGCCTTTGATGCCACCCAAGTAACCCAAGCTTTTTTAGATGGTTTCAATCTATTTTTTGCCCCCGTGTTTCAAGCCCAAAAGGAGGGTGTAAGCCTATGGGATACCCTAGTCAGTCAAACTACAAAGGTGGGAGAATGCGATTATGATGTATGTAACACATACCAAAAAATTCAAGACAGCCTAGATAGCATGTCAGAGAGACAAAAAAATGATCCTGCCATCAAGTCCTTTTTGCGCACCTTTAAACAGCTAGATTTGCTCTCTAGTGGATTTGAAAATGATGCCTTTGACAGCTATGAACAAGAAAGCTATTACAAGTTCATTAAAGCCTTCTTGGGCGTGGATTTGCAACAAAACCCTGCTATTCTCTTAGATGCCTATTATGACTCAAGGCTTAAGGTCCTTTTGCAAGACATCTATACACATTTGCCTTAAGGAGTTTTATGCGTGCTTTCGTGTGGATTTGGCTCTTATGCTTGGCGTTGCTAGGGGCTAAGGTCTCAGACAAGGATAAAGCCTTTGAGGCGTGGTATAAGTCCTTTTTCCCTCCAGATGCATGGAGAAATCAGATGCAAGCCTTGAAATTGGAGATGATTGATAAAGATGTTACCTATACGCGCCTGCTTTTGGATCGTAGTGTGGATAAAGAAATACGCCAAAAAACGCCTCCAAGCTTTTGAAAAACAAAGGGCTCAGGATTTCTACAAAAAAGCTTGGTCCCTTTTGGATATATTCCCCATCTTTAAAGATCACAAACTCCCCGCGCGCACGCATAAAGCCTTTAAAAGCATTACCTTACTCTTGTTATGGGAGTATTTGGAGGACACCCGCTTAACTAATATAGATTTTGACCCGGACGACTCTGTATATCCTGACCCACTTGATCCCTACTTCTTTCTCAAAAATACCCTCCTCCCCTTTTTCTTCTCGCCTCTGCTTGCTTCTCAACTAGACCCTCTAGCCTATATCCAAAGCCTACCCTCCATCAAGCACACTTGCACACAAGACAAATGCGCCTATTTAAATGACTTGACCGCTGCTATGGGGTTTTTCTTTTGGGTTTATTCCACTGACGCTTACGACGAAGCGGATCCCATAAATATTTGGACTCGTTTCAATCCCGACCCCTTGCGTGAGAATCTTAAGGCTGCGTGGTATCTAGCCCAACTTGCCAAAAACCACAACCCTTTTTTAGAAGAAATCATCAAAAGCGATTCTGACAGCTTTTTAGAGGCGTTTAAAAATTATGCCTTGATTCGAAGTCTATTCTACCTACACAACACCAAATTTTATATCCAAAGCTTGTTTCAAGACTACTTTCCAGATTTTGAGAAGTCTTTTAGCATCTCTGAATACGCTATTCGCTATAAAAACGCGCGCACACGCATTTTAAAACAGCCCCAACTCTGTTTGCTCCCTAAATATCTCAGTGATAAAGCCAAGAGAGCTTGTTTAGGGGTTTTAAAAAACCCGCCTAAAAGCGTGCTTGACTCTCTGCGCGCCCTATTCAAACAAACACGCCTTTTAAGTGTGGATGACATTCCCTGTGTGTATTTAAACCCACAGGGGGCGATTCAACATTTTAAAACTAAAAGCGCGATCTGCAGGGCTTTGCTAAAGCTGGATTTTGGAGTCCTTAGCGCGCGCTAGTTTTATGGAGGCTGAGGTTAAGGACACTATCTTCTAGCCCGCCTAGACTATGGGGGGTGTTGGCATCTAGGGCAATGCAATCCCCCATTTCTAGGGTGTGCCTTGTGCCCCCTACTTCAAACCAAATGCGCCCCTTTAAAACGCGCACCACGATTTGCCCGGGGGCTTGGTGTTCGCGCATCTCTTGTCCCTTAGGCATACAAATGCGAATCTCTTTACTGCTGGGCGTTTCTAACAACACTTGCAGGTGCAAGGAATTGAAATTCACACCCTCTAAAAAACGCAATATTGGCATCACAAACTCCTTAAGGCTTAAAAAATTTGGGTGAAATTCATGAATAATGAAGAGCTTTTATAGCTGTCTAGCAGGGTTAAACTCTCATAACCATTGATACTTGTGGGTGCCATGAGAGTGCGAGTTTGGGGGATCAAGGCACGCGCGCGCCCAAGCTCCATTTGAAGCGATCCACGCGCACGCTAATCCCAAAGACCGCGTCAATATTGGCATTATTGCTCACCTGCGCCTGTGTAATATTAGAAAATTGTGCCGTCCAAATATGGGCGATTCCTAAGAGTCCCCCAAAAAAGCCATAGGCTTGAATCTTAGCCCGCCCGCCTGCCCTAGGCTTTCTGATCTTGCTATAGACATTGAATAGCAAATTAGCCCCTATGCCAAGACTATAGCGGTTGACATTATTAGCCCGAATCGCCGCGCTCAAAGCTTTATCCATGTAAAGGTAGCGATAGCCAAAGTAACCATAGTAGGCGATGCCCATAAAGGGCGTGAAATACTTTTGATACCCCCCCTCTAATTGCACCCCAAATTGCAAAGAACGGCTTGATAGGTTTTTGTTGGTGATGGTGATCATTGGGCGCGTGGGGGCGTTGATGGTGGGCAGAGGGGTGGGGGTGGTGGAGATGGTGGGCACACTCACATGGGTGGGAGTGGGGAGGGTGGAGCTAGGGGTGG
>NZ_QXQR01000063.1:0-460 GCF_003660355.1 Helicobacter sp. L8 | reverse complement strand
TCCAGAGAGAAACAACTCGCCACCACTGGGGCTAGCCACATCAAAAAGAAGCGGTTATCTAAGCGCACAGCCAACCTTTCCCAATATTTGCTGTATTCCAAACTCCATGGGGCATTGTAACATAAGATATTTGGGAGCGCAAAGTGGCATAGTCTATGGTTATACCCAAGCCCAATACGCCCTAGAGAAGTGCCCCGCCCTGCATACTAATACCCACTGCGCGCAGCAATTGGAACAAATCCAAAGGAGTTGTGCACGCGTCTACAAGCCCGGTTATATCCGCACTAAATGCAAAATCTCTAAATTTGAAAGACCACCTAGGCAGTCCTTGTGGCTGAAAATTTAATTCTCTCAAACCCCAAACTCCCTAGACTCTAACCAAACAACCTCTTATCTTTTTTCTCATAACCCCCAAATTTTTAAACTTCCGCTCTCTTTTTGTTACTAATTTCTACTTTTA
>NZ_QXQR01000062.1:0-486 GCF_003660355.1 Helicobacter sp. L8 | reverse complement strand
CCTCCTCCCCCACTCGCAACGGGGTCAACCCTTCGGCTTAACCCCGGCTCGCCTCCATCATCTGGGGGCATTCCCCCCTCAATCTCTCTAATAAGGGCTTTGGTGGCGTTGTCAAAGTCCTCTCTGCTAGCTAGAGCGCGCAAGTGGGTTTTAAACTCGCTGACACTATGGGACTTGTGCAACGCGCTTTTTAGATGATGCCTTAAAGCTGCTCCGCTCACCTTATCGTTTAACATCTTAGCAAAGGGGATATAGGGCAGAGTGCGCACTAGAGTGTCAAAGAGAACTTTAGTGATCTGGTATTGTGTAGCCCCCTGCACAGAAGTCGCAATAGAGCTACTCATCTTGCCCCCCGTGGTGGGTTTGAGGGCTTGGGCTAGACTAGCGTCTTGGTTGAAAAGCCTGTTGAAATCTTGGGCGATCTCTATGAAGTCCTTTGCCCCCTGTGATTGGAAAGTCCCCTGCTTAAGCTTGTCTAATCTCTTA
>NZ_QXQR01000061.1:0-500 GCF_003660355.1 Helicobacter sp. L8 | reverse complement strand
AAAGAACTCTTTTAACAAGGTTTTTCCCTGTGCTTGGGACATCAGATACCCTACAAACTCTCCATGCATGTTATAAAGAATGGCACTAGGGTAACAAATACCCTTGCAACGGATTTCATAGTTTGACATCAGCTGAATTTTAGCTAGTTTACGTTGGGTAAGCTTTTCTTCACTATAGATTTTAGCCACTATCTTAGATTTGTCTGTTGCATAGACAATTCCCTCGCCCCCCTCGCCCAAGACATCTTTCAAGTGGATATAAAACTCCTTCCCCTGTTTGATGGCTTTTAGTCTATCGCCCGTGCTTGAAACTTTTGTTAGGGGTAAGGGAGTGTCTGCAATGGAGGTAATATGTGTGTAGACTTGAAAAGGCTTGCTATCAAGCCCTTCAATGGCACTTAACGAGCCGTCCTTATCAATTTTAGCAAATTGAATCGCGTGATCTGCTTGCTTTTTGCGCCGATTCAAGCTGGAAAGCTCTTGGGGCAACCTATCATGGT
>NZ_QXQR01000060.1:0-512 GCF_003660355.1 Helicobacter sp. L8 | reverse complement strand
TTTGCATGCGCAAGATTAGGGCTTTGCTAGGGTTTTGGAAACTCTTTAAGCAGAGGTTTAAAAATTTAGAATCTAAATAAGAGGGATACAAACAGACTTCAGGGGCGCTCTCAATTTGGCTAGGCGCGCTCTTAAGCTGGGCAAGTATCTCTAGGTAAGCCCCGCCTATCTTGGCTAGATGGATACTTTGGAAGTAGTGGTAGTCTATGAGTTGGTCTAAGAGTGTGGCTAACTTGGGATTACCTAGTGCTTGGGCAAAATCTGCAATAAGCGTTGTAGGGCTATCATCACCCAAGCCCATCAATCTATTTAAAAGCCCATAGACACTAAGCCCCATGTCTAAATCGTTAAATAGATGGATGAGCGCGGGGCTTTTATGGGGGTAGTCATTATCCACACCTACCTCTAGGCTATTTGTGTTTTGCCATATCTCATCCATGTTTAAACAATCTGGAGTCAAACATGCGTGCGTGTTGGTGTAGTGGTGGATAAACCTAATGTATGCAAAGGGG
>NZ_QXQR01000059.1:0-551 GCF_003660355.1 Helicobacter sp. L8 | reverse complement strand
AGACATAGACCTACACAAGCGCATCATAGAGGGCTATGAAAGAGAGATTGAGAGGGCTAAAAAATATCTAGCTAGATACCAAAAAGCCCAAGAGTTTAGAAAGAATGCCGGGGATATGGCTGAATTAAAAGCGCAGTTCCACGCCACTTTGAGCAACACCCAAGAGAAGCTAAGAAGCGATGCTTATAACACAATCGCTAAGGCGATAAAATATAGGGAAGAGTATTACTATAAGAACCTTGAGGCGGCTAAAGAGATAGGGGTAAAACTTGATGAACACATCGGTATTGAAGGGCTTTTAGAGGGCTTTTACCCTAATCTAAGCCCTAGATTAGCCAAACTCAACAGCCTTATCAAAAAGATAGAAAAAATAGACCCACAGGGGGTAACCCCTAAAATGCGCCAGGATTTAGCGCACATGCAAGAACTCAGTGCCCAACAAGAAAAGGAGTTGCTAGAAATTAAGAACTTGTATGAAAAGCTCATTGCCAAGTGGGAGAAAATGCATGGGCAAAAGGCTAATGCGGTGTTCCCAGCTAAGTATACGCCCA
>NZ_QXQR01000058.1:0-565 GCF_003660355.1 Helicobacter sp. L8 | reverse complement strand
GTTGCTGCGGGGTGCTTGTTTGGTGGATGATTCTTTGAGCCGCATCCACATTACCATTGATAAGCCTTTGGGCTAGCCCTAGTCCGGGCACATAGCCGCTAATCTTGCCTGCAATATTGAAAAGGTCTTTGCTATATTTGGCTACGCCCTTGATCCAGATTACGCGTAAAACTCCGTCCTTTAGGGCAGAGATGTAAGCGCACGCTAAGAAAAGAAAGGCTACCCTTGCAATAAGTAAGCGAGATTAGTAAAAACCTGATATGGCAGAGTTGGATACGCTCATTCTAGCCATTAAAAACTAGCACAATGACGGGTTGGTAGCTAATCTCCACCCACCAGTGGGTCTGTAAGTCTTTTGGGAACTGAAACTAGCCTTGCGGACTATAAACAGCAAAGCCTTTCGAGCTTAAGAAACGCTAGTTTCTGTTAGCTGGGAAGCTCCTCCCTTTAGGGAGGGGCGGTTCACGAACAACCAAGCCGACATCGCCGCATTGAGCACTAAGGCTGAGCAGAAACGCCAGCTATTAAAGGTGTTGGCTGGACTCAATGATGAGAGTTTGGGCAT
>NZ_QXQR01000057.1:0-582 GCF_003660355.1 Helicobacter sp. L8 | reverse complement strand
GAACAACCAAGCCGACATCGCCGCATTGAGCACTAAGGCTGAGCAGAAACGCCAGCTATTAAAGGTGTTGGCTGGACTCAATGATGAGAGTTTGGGCATGGCGCATAACCGCCAGAGTGGGATAGCTATTGCGCAAAGACGCGAGAGTGGATTAATGGGCTTGCAACACTTCTTAAAGGTGAGCGATGACATGGACAAACTCATCTTTGAGCTAGCGGTGAGTCTGATTAGCCATTATTTCACGCAAAGGCAAGTTTTTAGAATTGTAGACCCCAAAGTGGGAGAAAGATACTTTGCTATCAATGACAACGCCCAGCACAAGATTAGACCTTGTAAGTTTGATCTTATCTATAAGACTCAGTTGAAAACAGAGAGTAAGGACGAGAGATTTAGCCATTGGAACGAACTCTTAAAGGTAATTGGACCTATCCGCCCCGATCTCTTGCCCGAGTTATTGCCCTTGATGTTGAAAGACATGGATAGCCCCATTAGCGCGGATGTGATGGAGATCATCACCAAAGCCCAGCAAGCCCAAGAGCAACAAGCCCAAGCGCAAGCCCCTTATAATGAACAACTCCAAGC
>NZ_QXQR01000056.1:0-684 GCF_003660355.1 Helicobacter sp. L8 | reverse complement strand
CTTGTATGAAAAGCTCATTGCCAAGTGGGAGAAAATGCATGGGCAAAAGGCTAATGCGGTGTTCCCAGCTAAGTATACGCCCAAGGAATCTAAAGGGGCAGGAGGGGGCAATGGAGGGGAGAAACCGCCTAGTAGTGATGATTTGCTAGACCCTAAGAGACCTTTAAGAAAAATTAGCCCAGAGGAGGTAACACCTGAGTTTTTAGAGGAGGTTAAAAAGCGTAAAGATGTTAAGGTGTGGATTGGGGATTTAACGAATCCGCAGATTTTGGAGCATTTGGGCTTTAAGAGTGATAGACCTGTGAAAATGCTTTTTGATGGGGATGCGTTAAAGCACATTGAAAAAAGGCATGGGAAGGGTAGTCCTTTAGTAGAAAAGAGTAAGCAACCAGCAGTAACACATGAGGATATAGCTAGTTATCCGGAGATTGTGAATAATGCGGACTTGATGAAAGTTGTAAAGCATAATGATTTAACCACCATCACAATTGGTAAGCAAACCAACGGATACGCTATTGTGGTGGAGGCTGTGGGGAAAAAGAATAACCGATTAACTTTAAAAACGATGTACAAAGAACATGGGAAATTAGAACAAGGGTTAGATTTTAAAGATGGTAACTACATACGACTACCTCAAAGATAGCGCAGGTCCACCAGTGGTTAAACACGGGTCCTACTTAGACG